>NZ_LUFI01000027.1:0-191899 GCF_005281675.1 Sphingobium sp. MP9-4
AAACCAACATCCCGATCTCGCCGCATGAACTTCCACGCGACTGTGTAAGCTATCGAAATGAGGGGTCCCTTTTAGACGCCGATCACCCCGCTAACGGGGTTCTTTTTGCACGCCGATTCACACTCGTTACTCATGCTCAGGTTCAGAAAGCTGTAGAAATTGCTCGTGGCCTCACCGATGACGAATTACGGTTAAAGGCAAAGAGCGGCCGTTCGCGGTCGTATTTCATCATGGACCGGAATCGGCCCCTTCCCATGAAGGCGATCGTGCGGCTTGCCTATATCGAAGCCAAGAAGAAATGGGACGGTCCACAGTCCCGCGCTGTGGCTGATGAACTGCGCAGCGCCTTCACTATCCGTCATTCGGTTGTCGAGGTTGAGCAGGAACGGTTGGATCGTCAGCGCGAAAGCGTGGAGCGTTGGAAGCGGGATGGAAAGTTCAGGACCGCGCTGCTTGATCTATTCGATTCAACCTGTGTGATCAGCGGGTGCAAGGTGCTTGACGCTATCGATGCGTCCCATATCTGCTCGGTGGCTGATAAGGGCGAAGATCATGTGACCAATGGCTGGATTATCCGCACGGACCTTCATCGGCTGTTCGATGAGGCTTTGTTGTCGATCGATCCGAGTGACGGTCGTGTCCATATCTCGCCCGACTGCATGGACAGCTATGAGGATTATCACGGCAAAACCATCGCGCTTCCCAAGGGCGCTGCATCGCTGTCGGACTTTGCAACTCACTGGTCGGAATTTCAAAGCCGGAACGCCGTCTGATCGACTTTGGATAAATAATGTCGAGCGCGAATGCCGGGTCGATCAGGTGGTCGCCCCGGCTCTTCGTGCCCCACATATAGGGGCGGGTGAAATCATATTATCCCAATATAGGGGATAGCCGCCGATCAAGTTTTTTCTCACGTTTCCGAATTAAAATTCGGCTGGCTTTTCAGTAGCAAGCCTGTCGCAGCCGATTGATTTCATGGCATCGTTTACACGGTCGATCTCGTCCGAGTAGTGAAGGCCTGCCGCCTTTTCCGCCATGCCGACGCAACTTTTGACAATCGGATCGACAGTGGTGACTTTCTGCATTGCCTCCACCCGCGCAGCAAGTGTGTCCACCTTTGCACCGTAAGCCGCATACCCAATAACAATAGTGATGATCGTCCCTGCGACCGCGCCTATAAAGCCGATCAGCGCGGTCCCTGCTTTTGATCTCCGAGTGATTGTCTCCGCGTCCATACGTCCCCCGCATAAATACCTGATGCAGCGTGGCAAAAAACTGACTGACCCTCAACGCAAGAAATTGGCTGGCACTTTCAAACAGTGCGTCGACGGTAAGACAACGACCATCGCAGCGGTTGAACGCGACATCCCGATCCAGCCCGATTGGATGAGCGAAGCCGGTAGGGCGGTATGGGCAGCCGATCTAGAGAAGGTCGTCGCGACCGGAGCGACCAGCATCGATGCCGGGGCGTTTGCCCTCTACTGTGAAACCATGGCGGTGTTCATCCAATCAGTGCGTGAAGGCGCGCCGATGAACGCGGCCTATCGATCCGAACTTCGGAAGCAGATGGAATTGTTGTCGATCGCTGGAGCTAAGTCCCGGTTGGCCAAGATCGCGCAGGATGGTGCGGCAAAGGCCAGCCCCTTCAGCGTTCGGCCACGCTAAAGGGGCTGCGCCCGTTCAAACCTGTGGCAATTGTGCGTTTTCAACTTGCCGCAGGAATTCCTCGATGTTCGCCTGAACAGAGCGGCTGCCCGACTTGCGCGAACGGTTTACGCCTACATAGTCCGACGCGCCACCATGGGTCTGGATTTTGGTCGAGTAGACGGTCTGGCCGGTGTTGCGGTCGACCAGTTCGTAGGTTGCCGTGGTCGCAGCTTTGTATCCCAAGCTCTGGATATCCAGTTCCAAGATTTTGACGATCAGGGAAAGCTTGCGCGGGGAATCGTCCCGGAACAGCGCCATGCGAACGAGCGCATCGTCCAGTGTGCTTTTCCAAAGGCTGGCAACGTCGGCTTCCGCGCCTGCGGTGTTCATCTTGCCGGTTTGCTCATCTTTGGATGCCACAGTCACATTAGTCGAAATCAGTGCAGCGTCGAGCCTATGCGTGCTGCGGGCCACGTTGGACGGCGTGAAGTTGAGCGGCGCGGCCGAGCAGCCGGTCAGAAAAACTGCACTTGCAACGCTAAAAATCTTCAGACTGGACTTCATAATCCCCCCAATTGGTAAAGTAACCACGGGTCGGATTGCATAACCATGTTACGATCGCAACTGCCTTCGCCCTAAATAATGGGTGAAAGCTAAACGTTATCCAAAAGGCTCATATGCGGGGCGCGCGATCGATTATGCCAAGCGCGTCACCACCGGCAAAATTCCGGCCTGCTGGCAGATGCGCGCAGCATGTCAGCGCACCCTAGATGACCTCAACCGAACCGACCTGATTTTCAGCGTCGAGCATATCGACCATGCCTGCGCGTTCATCGAAGCGCTCGTCCATATCAAGGGTCAGTGGGCTGGACAGCCATTCCTATTGGCCGATTATCAGGTCTGGATCGTCGCGAACCTGTTCGGCTTCCTCAACGCTGATGACCGGCTGCGCCGGTTCCGTGAAGCATTCTGCCTGTTGCCAAGGAAGATGGGCAAGTCGGCGTTCGCGTCCGCCGTCGGCCTCTACATGTGCTTTGCGGACGGTGAGGCAGGCGCGGAAGTCTACTGTGGCGCGACCAATCTGGCGCAGGCAAATGAGGTGTTTCGACCGGCGCGGCTGATGGCCAAGCAGTCACCCGGCTTCATTGACGCCTTTGGTGTCGAAGTGATGGCCAAGTCCATCTTTGTCGAAGCTACCGGCCAGTCATTCACACCAGTGATCGGCAAGACCAAGGATGGTTCCAGCCCACATTGCGCCATCACCGACGAACTTCATCAGGCCAAGGACGACACGCAAGTTCAGGCGTTCCGCACCGGCATGGGCGCGCGACAGCAGCCGTTGCTGCTGATGATTACAACCGCTGGCTTCAACATCGCCGGTGTCTGCCGCACAGAGCAACTGACGGCTGAAGGCATCCTTCGCGGCGATGTTGTCGATGATACCGTGTTCGTGGCCATCTACACCATCGATGCCGGTGATGACTGGCGCAACTTCGATAGCTGGATCAAAGCCAACCCCGGTTTGAACATATCTGTCGGGGAAAAGTATCTTCGCATCCAATTGGCCAAGGCGATCCAGTCACCGGCCAATGCCGCCGCGATGCGGACCAAGCATCTTAACGAATGGATCGCATCGGCGGCTGGGTGGCTCAACCAAAACGATTGGGCCAATGCCGCTACCCCTTCGCTGGACTACCAAGATTTTGAAGGCCGCCCCGCGTGGATCGGCGTCGATATGTCCACCAAACAGGATTTGACCGCCATCAGCGTGGTCGTTCAAACCGATGATGGAAAGCGGGCGATCTTCCCATTCAGCTTTCTACCGCAGGGCGCAATCGACGGTGGCCGCAATGCGACGGCCTATGCAAGCTGGATGTCATCGCAGGAACTGATCGTCACCGATGGCAATGCCAGTGACTTTGCGGAAATCGAAGCTCAGCTTTCGAAATTGGTCGAGCATTTCGATATTCAGATGATCGTGTTCGATCCTTGGCAGGGTGAAAACAGCCGTCAGAAATTTGCCGCGCAGGGTTATGAGACTTCAATCTGGCAGGCGAACAACCGTGGCGAATGGACCATCGCCATGGATGATTTCGAAGCAGATTTGAAAAACGGGAAGCTAGTCCATCCCGATAACGCGGTGCTGAATTGGTGCGCCGCGAACATCTGCGCGCACCATAGAGGTGTGACGCGCGTTCCAGTCAAACCCGCCCCGAACAGCGAACAAAAGATCGACGCTATGGTCGCGGCGCTGATGGCTTTTGCTGCATCCAATATCATCCCAGCGCCAGTAACAGCGCCGACCATCGAATGGTTCGACTAAATATGGGATGGGATTTTGGACAAAAACTTGGGACTGGCTGACCGACGTCGAAGCGAAATCGTCACTGCCAACTGCGCGTTCTGCGGAGGATATTCGCAAAGACATCATTGCTGACCAGCGCATCGATTTGAACGCGGCGGTCAGCGCTGTTTATGGATGTGCGCGGGTCATCGCTGAGGGGCTGGCGTTGCCTCCATGTTATGTGACGCGGGATGGCGAACATGCTGCCACTCATCCACTCTATTATCTGCTCAACGCCTCTCCCAACGATCTCCAGACCGCATATGAATTCCGGGAAATGCAGGGCTATCATATGGCTCTCGATGGCAATGCCTATAGCTGGCTCAATCGCGCACCGAACGGCAGTATCCTCGAAATCTTGCCGCTCGATCCGCACTATGTGCAAGTCGTGCCGACCTCGTCCCGGCTGGGCACGCAGGTCAAATATTTCGTCTTTGGGGTGGAGATGCCCGCCGACGAGATTTGGCATCAGAAAGGCCCGGCTACGAAAGACTATACTGGTCTATCGATGCTCGATCAGGCCCGGTCTGCGATTAAACTGGCGCGCCATCAGGAAGAATATGGGGCGAAATTGTTCGAAAATGGCGCGCGCCCAGCGGGCCTTCTCACCACGAACGGCACCCTGACACCGGAACAGCGCGCCGACCTCAAGCGGTCATGGGAGCAACAATATAGCGGCACCGGCAATGCGCATAAAACAGCGCTGCTCACGGGTGATTTCCAGTATCATCCCCTCGGGTCCACCGCCAATGAGGCCCAGTTCATCGAAGCCCGGAAGTTCCAGATTGAGGAAATCTGTCGGTTCTTTCGCGTTAGTCCTACCAAACTATTCCACAATGCTGGCAGCCAGTCCTATGCCAGCGTCGAGCAGGCCCATATCGCCCATGATGCCGACACCGACGCGCACTGGCACGCCCGGTTCGTCCAGTCAGCCAACAAGACGCTGCTGACACAGAAGGAGCGCGCGAAAGGTTATCAGATTATCCTTGATAATCGGGACTTTTTGCGTGGCACGGCAGTCGAGCGGATGCAGTATTACCAGATCGGGCGGGCCATTGGTGTCCTGTCCGCCAACGAAATCCGCGAGATGGAAGGTTTCGAGCGCAGCGCCGATCCGGCAGCCGATCAGCTTGCACCAGCGGCCAATCTCTTTGGCGGCAACGACGGCGGCGCAGATCGGCCGCCTGCATAAATACCATCATGGAAATCAAAACGCTTTCGGGCCGGATCGAAATCAAAGCCGTCGATGATGGCGAGATGACCTTCACTGGTCTCGCTGCCCATTACAACAATGTCGACGGTTACCGCGATATCGTGCTGCCGGGTGCTTTCGCCGCCACGATGACCGAGCATGACGCCGCCGCAACGAAGCCCGCGATGCTCTGGAACCATGACGCAAAAGCGCTGCCGATTGGTGTCTGGATCGACTGGGAGGACAGCGACCAAGGTCTAAAGATGACCGGCCGCTTCCTTGATACGCAGGCGGGGCGTGATGCCTATCAGGCGGTCAAGTCCGGCGCGGTTAATGGTCTGTCGATCGGATACACGACCGTCGATTTCGAGATTGTTCGCGATGATGGTCGCACCATCCGCCACCTCAAGGCGGTCGACCTTTGGGAGGTCAGTGTCGTGACGTTTCCCGCAAATCCACTAACCCGAATTTCCGAAGTTAAGGAGAATATTTTGCCCGAAAATGACAATGATATTGGTGCGGCTTTTGATGCGCTGATGAAACAGGTCGAGACGCTCAAGTTGCGTCTCGTTTCACCTGCCGATGCGGATGAGGAGTCGAAAGTCGACGATATCGAAGAGGATATCGAGGAACCGTCCGAGGAAACCGAGAAGGAAGCTAAATATCTTGCGGCAATTGAGGCCGTAAAAACCTTGCGTCTGAAATTGCAACAGGAGAACCATGGATAATCTTACGAATGAACTGAACAAGCTGGACTATGAATTCAAGTCCGCTTTGACGCGCAACGATGAAGTTGCGCAGACCCGCCTGAATGATGCGATGTGCGATCTTGAGGCCAAGATGCGCGACATGTTCAAGACCGGCAATCGCCCTGAAATCGACGCTGAAGCCGTCGAGGGTAAGAGTGCTTTCAACTCGTTCCTGCGATCGGGCGAAACCAAGTCGATGTCGGTCGCTGATAACGCCAATGGTGGCTACGCTGTGTCGAAGGTCGTCGACAATGTCATTTCCAACCGTCTGGTGGAAGTGAGCGATATGCGTTCGCTCGCAACCGTCATTAGCGTCAGTTCGGACAAGTATTCGAAGCTGCACAATGTCGGTGGCACTGGCTCTGGCTGGGTTGGCGAAACCGATGCGCGCCCCGAAACCGCAACTCCGAAGTTCGTGGAATTGACCCCGTCGTTCGGCGAACTTTATGCGAATGCCTTCATCACGCAGTATTACCTGCATGACGCGATGTTTGACGCCGAAGCGTTCATCACTTCCGAAGCTGCAACAGAATTCGCTCGCGCGGAAGGCTCTGCCTTCCTGATCGGTGATGGCGTGAAGAAGCCCAAGGGTCTTCTGACCGCACCGACAGCAGCTACCAAGGATTCTGCTCGCGCCTTCGGCACCGTCCAGCATATCGCGTCTGGCGCTGCTGCGGCCCTGACCAACCCGGACAAGCTGATCGAAATGACGCAGTCGCTTAAAGCGGGCTACCGTCCTGATGCTGGCTGGGGCTTCAACCGCTCGACCATTGGCGTGATCCGCTCGTTCAAGGATGCCAACGGCCGCTATATGCTGGAGCCGAGCTATCAGGCGGGGCAGCCGTCTACCCTGCTGGGATATGCGGTCAACGAACTGGAAGACACGCCTGATATCGCCGCTGGAGCAATTGCTGGTTTCTTCGGCGATCTGAAGAAGGCCTATCTCATCGCGGATGTTACCGGGACCACGGTTCTGCGTGACCCCTACACCAACAAGCCTTCGGTCTGCTTCTACTTCACCAAGCGCGTTGGCGGCACCTTCATGGACACAGAAGCCGTGAAGTTCCTCAAGATCGCCGCTTCGTAAGAGGCGAACATTCTCCAAGGATGGGGCAGGGGTCGGACGCGTTCCGGCCCCTGCTTTTTTGTGCGCAGATAAATATTGGATGACCACTGTTGTCCGCATCTCCCCCCCTTCATTTCCGGCGGTATCGTCGGCCCAGCTTCGCGAATGGCTGCGGCTGGATGCCGATGTCGATCAGGCAACCCTAGACCTGCTGCTTGGCGCGGCCGTCGACCATATCGCTGGGCTGACCGGCCTGTATGTCGTGTCGGCGGAATATGAATTCAGCTTCACCGCTCCCGGCTGCTATTCCGTTCCGATCAGCAATATCACGCAGACAGACGCTGGTGCGGTCGTCGGCGGCAACCTCGAAATCAATGTCGAGGTGGCTCCGCTGGTCGTGTCGATCAAAGCTGGTTGGACCAGCGAAGAGGCCATCCCGACAGCCCTGCGTCACGCGATCGCAGTCTATGTTGGTGCGGCCTATGATGGTCGCAACGAAATCAGTGACGCGACTTTCCAGACGATCAAGCGCCTATGCGCCCCATTTATCCGGGTGGCGCTGTGACGATCGACGCGGGCGCGCTGGATCGACGCATCGACATTATGGCCCAGACCGTCACGCGGGATGCCGCTGGGCAGCAGCGTTCGACATGGACCGTGACTGCCTCAACCTATGGTCAACGGCTGGAACTGCGCACCACGGATGTTGCCCGCAACGCTGGCAAAGAGACGGTCCCGACGGGGCGCTATCTCATTCGTTTTCGCACCGGCCTGTCGACCGCCAATCGTGTCCAGATCGATGGTCAGACCTACGCGATCACGACGATTGATGAGCCTGATCGCCGCACCACGATGGTTCTGACCGTCGAGGGGGTGAGCACATGACCATCAGCGTCACCACCACAGGCTTCACCGCTCTGGAAGCGCGGATGCAGTCGCTGTCCAACGATATCGCCACGAAGATCGGTCAGTCGGCCAATCGTGCGGGTGCGGTCGTGATCCAGAAGAAAATTAAGGAGGGTGCGCCGATCGGTCCTGATGCGGAGGGTTCGACACGTAACCGCAGGCGCAAAAACGGCACGGTTGTGCAGGAGGCGCACACTAAGATCGTCAACAACATCAAGGTTCGCAAGGTCAAGGCGGAGGCGGGCAAGGTCGTCAACGCGGTCGTGGTCAGCCGCGATGCGTATCACGCCAGTATGGTCGAATTTGGCTCGATCCATAATGCGCCCAATCCATTTTTCCGCACTGGCTTTGCGCTTGCGAGCGAGGATGCGGTGGATCGCGTGCGGGCCATTCTGGATCGTCGCCTGACGAAGGCGGGCGTGTAATGTTGGAAACCGCTCTCGTTACCCGACTGGCTGATCTTGCACCCCAGCTATATCCGGGCCGCGCCCCAACCGATTATGACACGCCCGCCGTCATCTATAATCGCTTGTCCACCCAGATGGAGGACGACCTCGACGGCGTTGGTGATATGGGTTGGGTGGTCATGCAGATCGATGTTTATGACCCGTCCTATTTGGCGGCAAAAGAATTGGCGCAGGATATCCGCGATCATCTGGCGATTTGGGATGATGAACAGGTCCATTCCGTCACATTCGTCAATGAAACCGATATGGTCGACGAAACAACGGAAGCAACTTTGTATCGCGTCATGATGACGTTCCTGTTCTTCGCTGCCATCTGACCGGCGCTTATGACTGCCTGAATAAATACTCCGTAACGCGCAGATTTGCGCACATTATGGAGTTTATTAGATGGCTAATGGCGTAATGCTCGCGCGCAAAACGCGGCTTGAAGTGAAGGATGGGGAGAACTGGATTCAGGTCAAAGGTTTTAAGGACTTTTCAGGCCTTGGGGGAGGTTCGGCCGCTGTAGTTGATGTCTCCGACCTCGACAGTGATGCGAAGGAAAAGCTGATCGGCCTGCCTGATGAGGGGCAGATTTCGCTGACCCTCAATTATATCGAGAGCGATCCGGGGCAGCAGTTTTTGGAAGAGGCGCGTCTGTCCGGTGACCTGATCGATGCTCGCCTTGTGATGCGCAATAACAAGGCCTTCGCCTATAGCGCTGCTGTTCTGACCTTCGAAAAGAGCGGTGGTGTCGATGCTGTCATGGGTGCGACGGTTGGCATGGAAATCAGCGGCCTCGTCGAGAAGATCACGGTCACCCCCTAATGGCAAAGTTGAACAAGGAAGCGATCTTTGCGGCGGCCAAGCCGAAGGTTCGCGAGGTTGAAGTGGAGGAATGGGGTGTGCGTCTCAATGTGCGGGCGCACACCCTACGGTCGCGGATGGCACTGCTCGACGCCGATACGATCAATGCCGATGCAGTCGAGGAGTATGAGCGCGATCAGGCGCTGCCCGACGATGAGCGAACCGGCGTCGAGAAGGTCGAGCGCTTTGACGCTGCGATCATCAACTTCATCCACTCTATCGTCGACGACAATGGCGATCAGCTTTTCGACCTCAGCGATCATGACCGCTTTCGTGACCTGTCCTACGCCACACTGGTTGCGATCCACATGGCGATCCAGCAGGTCAACGAGGTCAAACCGGTCAGCTTCACCGATCTAAAAAAAAATTCCGACTAAATCCTGAGCGGCGGTTTCTTTTCCGCCTTGCTCTGGCGCTGGGGCGGACGGTCGAGGAACTGTCCGCCTCACTATCCGATGACGAACTGACCGAATGGATGGCTTTCTATGATGTGGAGCCATTCGGTTGCGCGGTTGAGGACGATCGTGCGCGCCATATCGTGTCCATCCTATTCAACGCCTATGATGGCAAAAACGAACCGGATTGGTTTGATCGCGATCCCGACTGGACCGCTGAGTTGCGCCGCCGTGCCGCGCCTACGGCTGATGAACTGGAAGACAAGATTGATGCCTTCTTCTCGGCGAAGCTGACCGGTCGGGATAGCCGGGACGCTGCCTAAATAGTCGATGGCAGACCTCGGCACACTCACCGTCAATATGGCGCTGGAAGCGGCGCAATTCATCAATGGTATGCGGCAGGCGGCCGCGCAATCTCAGGCCACGAACAGGGCGATAGCGTCAGCGATGGATGGCGCAAAGAAGGCGGTCGGCGGCCTCATCGCGGTCATGTCGGTCGACGCCTTCGTCTCCGCTTCCAAAGCCGCCTTCGATTATGCCGATGATATCGTTGACCTTGCCGACCGCACCGGCGCGACAACCAAATCCATTCAGGAACTCCGATACGCCGCCCAGATGACGGGAAGTGACTTCGCGTCTGCGGATGGTGCGCTGGAGAAATTCGCAAAGAACCTCGGCACCGCACAGAGCGGCGGCAAGGCGATGGGGGAGACGTTCCGCGACCTTGGCGTCACCTCCAGCAATTTCGACACCGCGCTGCGCGAAACCATAGACGGCATCAGCAAGCTGCCGACCGTTTCGCAGCGGAATGCAGCGGCGTTGCAGGTCTTTGGCAAAAGCGCCGGAACGCTGACCGCGCTGATGGGCGAAGGCGCGAAGGGCTTCGACGAATTCGCCGACGCGGCCGACGATCTTGGCATCGTGCTCGGTGATGACCTGTTGCGAAATGCCGGTCAGATCAACGATAGGCTCGACACGCTAAAGATGACGTTGGACGCCCGTTTCGCATCCGCAATTATCCAGAACGCCGACGCCATTGGCAATCTGGCCGATCAGGTCATCAAGATCGCGGGCGCAATGGCGCAATTCTGGGGGCAGAATCCAACAGCGGCCATGGCGATCATGGGCGCTCTTGGCGGCGGCATTGCTGGTGGTCTGGCGGGTGGTCTCCCCGGTGCGGGGGCGGGCGCTATTGCAGGCGGCATTGGTGGGGCGCTGATCGGCTATAACAGCAGAGGCGAACGGCAGCGCCTTAGAAGCGAACGCGCCGGTCTGATCGACCAGAATAATGGCAAGAACCCGCTGCTGGCGGCGGTTGGCATTGATGCCGACGCGATCGGGAAGGGATCGCCCCAATGGAAAAAGAATGAAGCGCGGATCAAGGTTATCGATGCGCGGCTTGCTGCGTTGGACAAGGAAGAGGCGGCGGCGGCCAAACTGCTGGCCGGTGGGGGCGATAGCGCGGGCACGCTTCCGCCCATCGCTGGTGGCAAGAAGTCCAGTGGTAAATCGGCCGCCGATCTCGCCAAGGAAGCGCGGCAGGCCCTTTTTGCTTACGACAGCGATATCGATGCAGCCAATGTCAGCCTATTGACGGCCAAGCAGGCGCTAACCAGTGATATCGTTGAGCAGTCTGCGTTGGAGCGCGAGATGCTGGCTATCGAAAGCAACCGTCGCAAGGCGGCAATCGATCAGGATGCGCTCGATGGCAAATACACGCAGGCACAGGCAGATGCGCTAAAGGCGCTCGAAGATAAGGTGGTTTACGCCAAGTTCGACCTCGTCAATCTGCGCGAAAACGAGGAGGTGGCGCGCCAGCAGTTGGCGATTAGCCAGTCCAGCCTGTCCAATGATATGGACCTGTTGTCATCGCAATCGGGTCTGGCCCGGTCACAGGCCGATCGCCGTGCAATCAGTCTACGCCTGCTCGATCTCCAGTATCAGCAAGAGCGGTTGGCGCTCGACGCGATCCTTGCCAGCAAGACCAGCACCGATGCGGAAAAGCAGATTGCGCAGGCGCGTCTTGGCGTTCTGGATCGCCTCAAGGCCAACGATGCAGCGGGTATCAGGCGTGACACGATGGGGCCGCTGGGCGTCTATCTCGACGGCATTCCGCGCACGGGCGATGAAATCCGCGAGAGCATGGAAAGTGCGGCCGTTGATGGGCTGGGTTCGCTCAACGATGGACTACGAGAGGCGATGAAGGGCGCAGGGTCGCTGGCCGACGCCTTCGATGCGATGGGTGACCGGATCATCGACAAGATCATGGATATCGCGCTTCAGCAGGCAATTTTGGCACCAATCGGCAGCCTGTTCGGATCGCTGCTTGGCTCGATCACCGGATCGATCGCAGGTGGTACCGGTGGTGGCGATATCGTGATGGGTGGCGGCTTTACATCGTTCATGAGCGGCGCGCGCGCCAATGGCGGCCTAACCCGCGCAGGTGCCTATTTGGTTGGCGAGCGTGGGCCGGAAATTGTCAATGTGGGCAATACAGCTAACACGATCCCAAATCATGCTCTTGCAAGCGTGCGTGGTGGCGGGCGATCCGGGCCGACGATCAATTTTGGATCGATCACCAGCAACGATCCAGCGGGGGTGCGGCTGATGGCCAGTCAGGCTATTATGGATGCGATGCCGCTCATAACGCAGCAGGCGACATCAGCAACACTTACGAAATTGCGACGTCCGGGCATGTAATAAGTATTTGAAAATTATGTGATATGCTTAATCGATGTGCTTGAGGCGCTTGAATGCAAGCGCAAGTATAATGAGAACGATCGCGTATATTATGAAGTCCAGAGCAGTCTCATGCATCTGACCTATCAACCTCCGTTCTAATGTCAGACGTGGGCGATCCTGACCGGCCAACCGATTGCAAACGCCGGTCAGGATCGGCGTGCCGATAGCATGAACGCGATGTAGGTCAAGGTTTCAGCTAAATATCGGATGCCAACCTATCCGATTGCGCCGCCGCCAAAGGCACCGGCTACCGAACGACTTACGCCATTGTTTCGACAGGCGGCGATGGCGTCGCCCTATACGCTCAAGCAGCAAACCGTTAATACCGCCAGCCAATGGCAACTTGAATTCACTTGGCCACGAATGACTGCGGCTGACGCCGAAAAGTGCGCTGCATGGTTGGACAGTCTTAGCGGTCAAGTTGGAACGTTCCGATATTCACCACGGCAAGCATGTGCCAGTGCGCTCGCTGGACGAACGCTTGCGCAGGCTGCTTTTGCAGATACGTCAGCGGTCAGGCTGGCGGGATGGCCCGCAAATTCCGCATCCGGGCTGCGGGTTGGGCAGCTTTTCCAGCTTGGCACTCAACTGCTGCGGATTATCACTGCACCCAGTCAAGCTGACGCGAACGGTCGATGCATCGTAGAATTTTCGACGCCATTGCGAGCAAACTTCAATGCCGGTGCCGCCGTTGATTTTACCTCGCCGGAAGGACTTTTCCGCCTCTCGGCAAGCGAGGGCAACGGATACACGCTTACCCCAGATCGTCTTCCAGATTTCGGAACCATCGTCGCCAAGGAGGCGGTGGAATGAGACCCGGCTCCAATCAACAGTTTCTCGATGCGCTGGAAGCAGCCGGTATCCGCACTGCGCTTCTCGCGCGCTTCGATTTCTCTACAGGCCCGGCTTTCCTCTGGACTGGATCGCATCCGATTTTGGTCAAAGGTTCGGGCGACAGTCTGCTCGATAACAATATGTTCGAACCGCTGGCCAACGGCGTCGTCGTTCAAATTGGCGATAACAGCTTTTCCTACACTGGGTCGGAAGCTCTCACGATTAGCTTGGCAATCCCATCTGCGCCATCGGACGAGATCGCTATCGCATCCGCCTACCCGGATGAATGGCGCGCGCGCCCGGCAACATTCTGGCGCGCGATTATGCTTCAGCCAAGCGATCCATTGGCCGAACCTGCTTGGATATTCCGCCGAGTCCGATCGGGGGCAATGGATAAGCTGGAGATTCAAGCCGATGGCACCATGCGCACATTGACGCTAACTATCGAAGGTCATGCCAGCCTGATCAGCACAGCGACCAATTCGACATATCTCGATCAGCCGCGTTTTGATCCGAATGATACCAGTCAGAAGCACGCGGTCGCTATCGCGAACGGTGATGTAACCGTCTATAAACCAACTGGCTGGGCTGCCTTGTTTCCGGCGATGCAGCAGTCGCAGGCGGTCATAGACCAGATACGCTGATGCTAAATATGGGATGGAAGTTTCCACCATCTCTCGCGCGGCCGATTGGGAAGATCGGCTGCGCACCCTCATCGATCGCCTTCGTGATGAACCATTCAAGTGGGGGCAGAATGACTGCGCGCTGTTCGCCTCCAGCGCCATCAAAGCCATGTGCGGCGTTGATCCGGCGGGCGCTCTGCGCGGCGCATATTCCGATGAAAAGGGGGCAATGGAGGCCCTGCGTCAGCACGGTGCGGGAACGCTTCTCAAAACCGTGCGCGCGTGGCTGGGTGATCCAAAACCCGTCGCGCAGGCGCAGCGCGGCGACATCGTCATGCTCGATCGGACCACGGTCGGCGTTTGCGTGGGGCGTTTTAGCTGGTTTGTCGGGGAAATATTTGGCCATCAGGGCCTGACCGCGCTTCCCACCGCAGATTGCAAATACGCCTTTTCTGTCCCGTTTGAGGCTGTGGCCGCCGCCGAGGTGGCCGCATGAGCAAGGTCGTAAAAATTGCCGCGATGGTCGTGGTCGCGGCTGCCCTCATTGTTTTCGCAGCGCCGATTGCGGGCGCGCTCGGAATTGCGGCAATTACGGCAGGCACGGTTGCTGCCGCAGGTGTCGGTTTGGCGATCAGCGCGGCGATGGCGATTGCCACCACGTTGTTCGTAAAGCCGCCTTCACTTTCCCAATCGATGGCGGAACGGCTCAATAGCAGCATCAATCCAACTGCGCCGCGTAAGATTATTTTTGGTCGCACGGCAGCGGGCAACGATATCCGCTTCTTTGAAGAGCATGACCTGCCTTCGACGAAGAAGGATGGTTACAGCCAGATTGTCGCGCTGGCATCCCACCGCATCCATGCCCTGCGGTCATGGTATGTCGAGGAGCAACTGACGTGGGCCGGTTCAATCACCGGCAAATATCGCGCCGGTGTCCGGTCATTCTGTGCTGTTCTGGAAGGCACCAGCACCAACGGTTCTGCCATTGGTTCTGGGCAATATTGGACCTCGACCGCAACTTTCACGGGCTGTGCCTATGCGGCGATCACGTTCAAACTCGATGGCGATGTATGGGAATCTGGCCTTCCTTCGAAGACCACGTTCGTCGTCGACGGTTGCCCGCTTTATGATCCGCGTCGTGATAGCAGTAATGGCGGTACGGGTGCGCACCGCATCGCCAATCAGGCGACATGGTCCTTCTATGATGGCTCTGTCGAGATAGGGCGCAACCCGGCGCTTGCTCTCGCGACGTATCTGACCGGCTATCGGATCAACGGCAAGTTGGTGTGGGGGATGGGCGTCCCATCTGACCGCATCGACTGGGATAACTTTCGCGATTACGCTAATCTTTGCGAAGAACGTGTTGCTCTTCAGGATGGCACGACCGTCCAGCGCTACACCGCTGACGGATCATTCTCGACCGCCGATAGCCACGAAACGATCATTCTTGCGCTGACCGCTGCGATGGGGTCGTGCAAGCTGACTGACGTTGGTGGTCGATACACGATCATTGGCGGTTTTGATGACACGCTCGGTCCGACTGTCGATTTCACCGCTGATCACCTCGTCGCAGCGCCCGGTTCTCCCGCACCATATTCATGGATACCGGTCCCGCCTGCGCGCGAGACTTACAATATTGCGCGTGGCCGGTTCTCCGATCCCAATAACCAGTATCAGCTATCAGACTGGGGCGCGATCGAAACCGATGCGCTGAACGATGGCGTCCCGCGCACCATGACCATTGACCTCGGTCTGGTATCACGGGCCGAAACTTGCCAGCGCATCGCCAAGCAGTTCCTCCTTCGTGAGGCAAAGACGCCCGGCGTCTTCAGCGCGACATTTGGGCCGTTGGCTTTCGCCGCAACCGTGGGGTCGTTGGTCACCTTGTCGCTGCCGCAGGAAGGTTGGAACCGGAAGCTATTCCGCGTTCTCGAGCAGACCGAAAATCATGACCTGCTTTTTCAGATGGTGCTGCGGGAAGAGAGCAGCGAGATTTACGCGTGGGATCGGGAGGAAAAGCCGCTTCCTGCTTCGATCCGGCCGCCGGGTTACGATCCATCTGCCACCATTTCGCCGGAAGGTATGGCGGTCACCAGCCAGACTTTAAAGGGCGCGGATGGCTATCCGGTCAGCGAGATCACCGTCACTTGGACGGCGGAGAATTCGGGGCGCGTTCGTGGCGTCCAGATTGAATCCAAGCCGTCTACAACCTCGTCTTGGACCGAGCAGGCGGCGCGGCATGCCGCGAGCGCTGGCACCTTCACTTTTACGTCAAATGTCCCTGCTGCGGTCATCAACGTTCGGCTGCGATATCGCATGGACAGTGGCGTTTACAGCGCTTGGGTCGTCAATGATGTCGATGCATCGTCGGCGTTCATCGAGTGGGACAGCAATGTCATCGTTGGTGAAAACAAGCCCGATGATCGTGCGACTGAAGGCGCGCCGGAGGGCACTTATGTCGGTAGTCAGCCCGCCGAAAACGTGGTCGACGCCATCACGGGAAGCGATGGCCAGATCATTCGAACTCGCGACATATCCGCAGCAGTCGTTGCGGCCGAAGGACTGATCGACGAGCTTGTCGACACATACGGTTCGACCGCATCGGCGGCGGCCAGCGCTGATGCAGCGGCCCAGCATGAGGCCAACGCTGCCAGTGCGGCTTCAAACGCGGCAACAGCAAAGCAGCAGGCGGAAACGGCAAATAGCGCTGCGGCAGCGGCCAAGGCAGCGGCGGAAACGGCACGCAATCAAGCCCAGACGGCAGCGGCAAATGCGGGAACCGCATTGAGCGATAGCAATGCAGCAAAGACCGCCGCGCAGACAGCAAAGGCCGACGCAGAGGCTGCATTTGCAAATTCAACCAGTGCCAAAAATGCGGCGGTGGCGGCGCAAGGCGCGGCGGAAAGCGCTCGAAACAATGCGCAGACCTTTGCTTCCAACGCGAGTAATTCGGCTACGGCTGCCGCAGGGAGCGCGACGACGGCAGCGACGAAGGCGACCGAAGCGGGCAACTCGGCGTCAGCCGCATCCGGTTCGGCCGTCACCGCACAGGCTGGCGCTGAAAATGCAGCCTATCTCGATGTCGCCCACGCATGGGACTTTGCGAACAACGCGGTCAATGGCTTCACAGCTATTGGTGGCTCGCTGACCGGTCAGTCAAATGGGCTGCTATATGCGCAGACTGGTGGCGACCCCCAGTTGATCCGCACCGGCCTTTCTATCGCGGGATCACGCTACACGCGCGTCATAGTGGATTTGACGCGCACAGTGGCCTCCACAAGCAATGCCGCTGATCTAATGATGTTCTGGGCCACCGCAGGCCATAGTTACGCGGCAGGCTATAGGTGTTCGCCGATGGCGGTCGTCAACCCGCCGCTCAATCAGCGCACGCAACTGACGTTCGATCTGACTTCCGCAATCGGTTCGGCTGACTGGCTCGGCAGCACCATTTCGGCGCTTCGCTTCGATCTTGATTCCGCGTCTGGCGGCTCGTTCCTAATCCATTCGATCCGGGTCGTGGGGCCTGATGGTCTTGCTCCGTCAAAATCGGCCACGGCGGCAGCCACAAGCGCGTCGGGGGCGGCAACGTCGGCAGGCGCAGCGGGCACATCGGCCACGGCGGCGCAGACCAGCGCGACCAATGCTTCAACAAAGGCTGGGGAGGCAAGCACTTCTGCGACCAACGCCGCGACCAGTGAGAGTAATGCCAAGGGATCGGAAAATGCTGCCAAAACGTCACAGACGGCGGCGGCAGGATCGGCAACGAGCGCGGGTAATTCCGCTTCGGCGGCAGCGACGTCCGCTTCGACGGCATCGACCAAGGCCACTGAGGCCAATCAGTCCGCATCGACGGCGACTACGCAGGCCACCAGCGCAGCTACCAAGGCAGGCGAGGCCAGCGCTAGCGCCAGTCAGGCGGCCACGAGCGAGACTAACGCCAACGCATCCAAAAATGCTGCCGCGACATCAGCGAACAATGCGGCAAACAGCGCGAACGCGGCCGGTGGAAGTGCCACCGCTGCTGCGGGAAGCGCCAATAACGCTCAGACCAGCGCTTCCTCTGCTGGCAATAGCGCTAGCGCGGCGGCGGCACAGGCTATCGTTGCGGCCAGCCATGCAACCGGCAATTTGGTCCGGAAAGGAATTTTCAGCGATGGTTCGACCGGAACTTGGTCCGGTAATGTAACCACTATCACGACGACGATTACGCCGCCGGATGGCGCGTCGCGCGTCCTGCGCACGACGAACCGTAACTCAGCAGAAGGTGACCTGATCGCATGGCCCTTCACCACGGCGCGGAAGCTGCGGATCACCGGATATGTTCTTGCCTATGGCTCGTATCTAGGCAGGATCGGCATAAACGCCGTCAACGCGGCAGGGACCAACTTCTGGTATTTCGTCACCGGATCAAGCGCGGGATCGTCCAGTTGGACTACCGTCGATGGAATCGTCACAGTCCCGGCTGATATCGTTGGTCTTCGTGCATTCATCGTGAGTGACGGCCCAGATAACGCGACCGGCCACGACGTTCGGGCAACCAGCATTGCCATATCGGACATCACGGACGCTGATGCCGCTGCGGCAAGCGCATCGGCTGCGGCGACTTCGGCAAGTGCTGCGGGCACCTCGGCAAGCGCAGCAGGTAACAGCGCCAATAGCGCCACACAGTCGGCCAACACCGCGTCGACCAAGGCGAGTGAAGCCGCTGGTAGCGCATCGTCTGCGGCGACTAGCGCGTCTAATGCCGCGTCCTCATCAACCAATGCTGGGAATAGCGCTACGGCCGCCAATTCGAGCAATGTCGCGGCGACGCTAAGCGCGGCTGCTCAGATGCCGTCGGATTTTCAACAGGACGGCAGATACTGGCAGCAGGGCTTTGGAGGTTTGCCTTCTGCGCTAGCCTCAATCACTGCGAATTCGACCTTCTCGTTCGTTAGCAACACCGACGTCGGTCGATCGATGCGCGTCACCGCAAGTGGACAGATCGACGTCGGAAACATCGGTATGTTGCCGTTGCAAGCGGATCGCGTTTATCGGATCACCGCCAAAGTCCGTCAGCAGTCGGGTTCTGCTTTTGCCCAGCTTCAGTTGTATCGGATCGGTGTCACGACCACCGGCGGCACGACTGCAAATGGCACAGTCCAGTCGACTTATACCTTCACCGCACTGAACCAGTGGGTTGAACTATCCGGCACGGTTCCGGCCTCCACGACCAACGCGATGATCGCGGCTGGCGCGTCCAGCATTCGTTGCTTGCTACGCCTCTTGGCTGCGTCTTCCACGGTCACTGTCGATTATGCATACATCCGCATCGAGGATATCACCGAAAGCACTAGCGCGGCAGGATCGGCGAATGCCGCAGCCAATAGCGCATCGCAGGCATCCGCGAGCCAGTCTTCGGCGGGATCGTCAGCTTCATCGGCCCAGTCCAGTGCAACAACGGCTGCTACGAAGGCAGGCGAAGCATCCACTTCGGCCTCGCAAGCCTCAACCAGCGCGTCAAATGCCGCTGGCAGTGCCAACACTGCCAGCCAACAAGCAGGTCTGGCAGCACAATCGGCAGCCAATAGCGGCAGCAGCGCAAGTGCTGCGGCCGGTTCAGCTTCCACCGCCAGCACGAAGGCGAGCGAAGCTAGTCAATCAGCCAATGCGGCTCAGAGCGCCTCGGTAACCGCGTCCAGCGTGGCGCAGGCGATAATGCCGAACACTTTTGGCGATCTCAAAAACTGGACTTGGGACTATTCGAACGGAACCTCCGACTGGAGTGGTGACAGCCGCGTTCGGGCTTTCGACCATTCGACCCACGGCAGGGTGATGGAAATCACCAACAATCCAACATTCGTCCCACATATCGCGTCGAAAGGCCGTGTCGCGTTGGTGCGCGATCACAAATACCGAATGAGCGTGAAATGGTGTCTCGTCGGCCAGCAGAATGGCGATGTGGCAGTCAATGCCAGCCTTTTCGCGATCGGTTTGAAGCCGGACAACAACCAGTGGAACAACATTAACTTCTATGCCTCTATCGCACCCGGTAATGTCGGGTGGGGCTGGTCAAATTTCGCCACCCACGTTCTTGATATTGATGCGAACACCCTGATCGATCAGGGCTGCACTTGGGTTCGACCGCTGCTACGACTGGAATCGCAGGGAGTCTATTACGTCCAGTCGATCGACTTCCGCGATGTCACATCTGAGGTCGCGGCGGCAGCGTCGGCGGCGGCGGCGTCAACTAGCTACAGCAACGCGCTCTATGAAGCCACACTGGCCGCGCAACGGGCGTCGTCGGCAAGCGGCTCGGCCAATACCGCCGCTACGCAAGCCAGCAATGCCTCGAATTCTGCGAACGCTGCGGCGGCAAGTGCCTCTAGCGCCTCGACCAGTTCGTCTGCGGCTGGATCGTCCGCAGCATCGGCCAGCTACAGCGCGATCACCGCATCGACCAAAGCCGGTGAAGCATCGTCTAGTGCATCAGCGGCGGCAGGGTCAGCTTCGACAGCGAGCAGTCAGGCGTCAGCGGCATCCACTAGCGCATCATTGGCGGCTACCTATTCCACAGCCGGTGGAAACCTGCTGGTCAATACCGAAATCGTGCCGGACACTAGCGGTTGGGCCAATAATTCGGTCGGAATGGTCGCCACACATGGGCGCTCGCAGCCCAGCGCAGAATGGGTGCTGACCGGTGAACATACGCTCTCGATCGTCCAGCCCAACAATGGCAGCAGCGGTTACGCAGAGTGGACGCAGGTAATCAACGTCAAGCCGAACCAATGGTATGACGTTAGTGGTTTGGCAGCAGCACACCGCTGCACCGTGCAGGTTTATTTTCAATGGGTGGACGGCAACGGTTCCGCTGGTGCCGCGCCGTCGACAGGCCAATTTACGCCGGGCACGGGCGGCAACAAGATTCAGGATTGGACCAACTACGGCTACAAAGCGCAGGCTCCGGCAAATGCAGTTCGCGCCAACCTGATCCTGCGGAAATTCCCGACCCTGTCTGGACAGACCGATAGCTGGGCTTGGTTCTGTCGTCCGCAAGTTCGCGAAACCTACGCTGATGCGCCTACACCCGCACGTTATGCGCCGGGGCGGGCAGGGGCGGTCTTGTCCAACATGTCGGCCAGCATTTCCACCACGCAGAACACGGTCGCGACCGCCAACGCGGCTATCGCCTCCCACGAAACGCGCCTTCAGGCTGCTGAGACCAACGTCAGTCAAACGATGGGTGCAGTATCTGATCTCCAAGGGCGGACGACCGCCTATTGGCAGGTGCAGGCGGTCGCGGGTGATGGTCGCGCGCAAATGCGCTTGGTTGCCGATGCTAATGGGGGCGGGGGCGTTGACATCGTGGGCGACCTTCGCGTGACTGGAAACGCGCTAATCACTGGCACTGTGAACCCTGAAGCGTTGGCGTTGAGTCGCTTTGTGAAGCGTCTTGGGCCGGTCAGCATTTCGCCGAGCAACTCAACTGGCACGCTCTATTCGTCGCCGTTGGGCGAAACGATGGGTAACGGCAGCTATGTGCTCGAAGGGACGGTGGGCTTCACATATTCCAGTGGCCGGTCGACCACGACATATAATGGCAAGCCGCTCTACACCGACTATGCGAACGACGGCGGCATAAATGTCCTGTTGAAGAAGAACGGCAATATCATCGCAAGCACCGGGTGGTCGGGTAATCTGCTAACCAATTACGGCTCGCTTGCGTATGGATCGGCGATGACTACCGTCTTCGACGCACCCGCAAGCGACACCTATACAGGGAATGTCACTGTCGAAGTCGTGGCGTTCAAGGGAAGCACCGATACCGGTATCGTCAATCAGGGCGACTATTACACGCGCACGATCAGCGGCAGCTATACCAATTTCAGCTTCAGCAATCTGCGGCTGAAATGGACCTTCATCTGAATTGGGCGGGCGCGGAAGCGTGCCCGCCTAAATACATGCATGACAAATTATTCGAACCCAAATCTTACGCAGAGAGAAATCGTCGAAACCAGCCTGCTCGCAATTGAAGCCATGCAGGCCAAGGTGGTCGAAACCGCTGATGCGGCCAACGCTCACACCGCTGATGCACTGGACTATGTGACCGCGCAGATCATCGCCCAGCATGTTTCGATCATGACCGGCAGCAACATCCAGCTTGAGCAAGAAAGGGCGCGGCTGTTCGGTATCATCGCTGCTTGGGACGCTGACTGACTTGCGCCTCCGATGCAGGTCCGTTTGAATGGCGGGCGAACATCGGAGGATCAGCCATGGATGATTTTCGCCAGCAGGTAGTTGATGCAGCGGTTCGCGAACTGCGCCACCAATTGGGCGATGGCTCGGTCGACCAGCATGGCACGCGTGTGCAGGTGGACGGCAGCTTCAAGATGGCAAGGGTGGCCGAATATATACTGCGCACCGCGCTCGATAGTCGTGATGAGCGGATCATTGAGGAAGTGGCAAAGGGCATTGCGCGTGACGGGAGGGACTGGGAAGAATCCCGGGATCAGGCGATCGATGCCATTACTTCGATGTATGGAATCATGACTGCCTTGATCGACCCGTCGACTTGATAACTAATCCGTTGCATCGGTTCGAAGCAAGTCGGCCTGTCGCTTAAAATAAGCTGCGCGACTCCTGTGTGCATCAATCAGCATCATGTCATCACCGCGTTTCTGGGCTTCATCGGCAGCCGTTTCTTCGTCCACTGCGAGGCGGAGCATACGTGCATATTCCGATTTCCTAGAAGGCATTGCGACCCACCCTTTTCTCATTGGATAGGTGATCCCGGCGTCACCAAAATTCGGGGGGGAATAAGGAGTGCGCGCCGGGATCACCATCAGCGTAGCCGGATGGGTCCGCCGGTCAACCTAACTCAGTTCGTCTTGCCTTACCTTTCGGGCGGATCGGCATAAATACCAGCATGACTACCAAGCAAATCAATTGGGCCAAGGCTGCCCTTCATGCTCTCACCGAGATTGCCGTGCGCGTCTGGCCGCTCGTCAATCGCCGGAACCTTTCCGTCATGTTGGGTATTGCTTCGCTCTTCGGGCTGGTCGCGCCGGACCGTGCAACGGAAATCAGAAATGTCATCCTTGCACCCATGGGTATTGAGCAAAGCGCAGGCGACCTGCTGTGATGTTTAGCCACGGGAAGACGGTTGTCGATCACGTTGCGGGCGCTGGACCGATATTGATGTCGTTCGCGTCTTGGGCTGGTGCGATCACGCCAATTTTGACCGCAATCAGCGCCGTGATGGCGATCACGTGGTTCGGCCTCCGATTCTATCATTATGCGCGGCATGGTCGCGATATTCCGAAATAAACATTTTCGATGTGACAATAATCGCTTAAGCATGTTTGCACATTAGAAGGTATGGGGGTAGTGATGAATGACGTTTGCCTGAATTGTAACGCGACGATTACGCCGGGTTCCACTTTCAAGCTTCCAAATCCCCGCAAGTCACCTGAAACGGTCGCCTATGTAAATTTTATTCACGAAGCCAATTATCCCGATCTCTGCGAAAAGTGCGGTCCCGGCCTGATCCAAGACGCTTACATCATTATCGACCGCAAAATTTCTGAGCAGCTTGAGATGATCCAAGCGCGGATCGTCGATTATCCCATGTTCACGATGTCATGGCTTCCGGCATCGATTGACGTCCGTTTCAAGGGGATGATCACCGCAAATGTGACCGTCGGAACGGGATTTTTCAGCGAATTCAGTCAGGGATTCTCTGATTTCACTGGGGCGGTGAACGTCAAGTCGGGCATGAGCCACAAGGTCAACAAGGGAGAGGCCGCAGCCCGCTCCATCCTTGTTGAAAAGGCAATGGCTTTGGGGGCAAATTGCATCATCGGCGTCGATATCGATTACGGAACGACGGCGAACCACGCTGCGACCATAAACATGCAGGGCACCGCTGCGCTGGTCTCAAACCTTGAAGCCCTTGTGCATATCGACGAACTCGCGAAAGCGCACGAACTTCAGCAAGCTTACGATCGCGTGGCGGAATTGAGGCGTTGGAGCGCTGGTCAAATATTGGCCACTTTTGCTGCCTGATCATCGGCTAGGCGGAACGTCTCGGTAATATGGTCAGTCTCCGTTCTTCCTAGCCAATAATCCCGCTCGCCCTCGATGCGAGCCAGTTCGGCCCGATCGTTCGTCAGGCTTGCCTGATCCTCAAGGCCGCGCAGTGCGAACCAAAGAACTTTGTTGAACGATGACGTAAAGGTGGGCTGGTCCAGATGCTCTGCCTGCCCATCGGTCGTTTGCCACCATGCGGCGGGGAAGGGGCTGCGCGGAAGCGTCAGACCCAGTTCGGCCAGATCGGCAGGGGAAAGGTCGCTGCGATCGTTGAGGTCGTGGTCGGAGGCGTCGACGGTGGACCAGTCGCAGCCTGTGCCAGCAAGCATGTGAAGGGGATCGTGGGTGTTCATGATCTACTTATCTGGATCGGTTAAAACCTATCCAATCAGCCTGAGAATCTGATGCTCACCGGGGGCGTATGATACGCTCCACATAATACGCGTAGCATACGCGTGGCATACGCTGTTGCGTGATTGGGCTTAACAACATAAGACAACATGTAACAAGGAATGGCGGAAATCCGCGGTTTTTTGGAGACAGCGTTACAGCATGCGACGTCTGGTAACAGACTAGCTCAGATTCCTAATCTGAGGGCCATGGGTTCGAATCCCGTCGGGTGCACCATTTTCCTGCCTGTTAGACTGGCGCGCCGTGGCTAATGGAAGCGGATGCCGATGCGGCCGACGAAACCGCTATAGTCGCGGGTGGGGACGTTGGAATCATTACTGGCATAGCCGGCCTCGCCGAACAGGTTGATCCGCCGGGTCAGCGCCTGTTCGACGCCGCCGGTCAGGCGCAATTGCGTATCCTCCCGCTTGAAGGGATAGGCGTTGGAGAAGGCCGCCTTGTAGTTGCGATGGACCAGATAGAGCCGGCCATAGACTTCCAGCCCCTCGCGCAGCGGTGTGCGGGCGATCAGCATCGTGCCATAGCCATTATAGCTGAAGCGGTTGGCCTGCGCATTGGCATGCAGGCCCAATAGCGATCCCATGATGCGGGTCTGCCCGCCGCCCGGCCGCCAGAGATGGCGCAGTTCGCCCAGCCACTCGCTCTGGTCATAGCCCTGGAAGCGCTGTTCGCTCTGGTTGCGATAGCCGTAACGCAGGCGCACCGTGCTGGTGTGGGCAGGATTGTGGCGGTGGATGAGCTGCATATCCATGCGCGCGCGATCGAACACCCGGCCATCATCGCCCAACACATATTCATAGCTGGGCTGGAAGCGCAGCCTGGTCCGCCCCCTGGCCGCCAGTGGCCAGTCGATCTGCGCGCCGACGGTCAGCGGATAGCGATTATAATCGGCTTCCGACGGATAGATGTGGGCGCCCGCGGACGCGCGCAGGATCGCCGGGCCGGCATCATAGGCCAGGCCCACTTCGCCGGTGAACAGCGACTTGATCCCATCCTGATCGGGACTGTTGTCGACCACGTCGGGTGGCACCACGTCGAGCCCGTAGGAAAGTTCACCCTCGACCGACAGGTCGCCCGGCTTTGCCCAGCCGGCCTGAGGCATGGCGGCGAGGCCCAGCAGGGCGGCGGGAATGACGATCTGTTTCATGAGACCTCCGGCGATGAAGGGGGGGATGGCGGGGGAAGCGGATCGGGCGGCGGGCTTTGCGGCCAGGGGTCGCGCCCGATCTGGATGCGCGTGGACATCGACGTGATCGGGATCGTGAGCGCGGATTCGAGCGTGTACCAGGCGCGCAGTGCGCGGAAGAAGATATAGGGAGGCAGCGCCAGCAGGGCGCGCGGGCGGTTATTCGCCAGGATCGCGATCGCCGCGGCAACCAGGGGGGATCCGACCAGAACGGCGACGATCGCCTGCCAATGGGGCAAGGCGATCGATCTCGACGTGATGAACAGTTCGAGCAGGCCGAAGATGACGAGTGGGATCATCATCGCCCGGCGCGCGGTGTTCATCAGCATATAGGGCAGGACCAGCTTGCCGCGGATGCTGAAGTCCGGGGCGCTGATGAGCGAATGGGCGCGTGCGCTGACATGATAGACCGACCGGAACCAGCGCAGCCGCTGTTCGCGCAGATGGGCGAAGCTGGTCGGCACTTCGGACACATAGCTGACCCGATGATCGACCAGCGTGCGATAGCCCAGTTCGGCGATGCGCAGCGAGATGTCGGTATCCTCGCCATTCATGCCGGAGGCGAACTGGCCGACCCGGCGCAGCGCGTCCGCCCGATAGATGACGAACATGCCGGGAATGCCGACCAGCCCGGCCATGACGCTGAGCGCGGGCGAATAATAGCCATGCTTGACGATCACCTCGACCAGGCGCCCGGCATCGAAGATCGCGCCGCCTGGCGGCAAGGGCACGCCGCCGACCGCGCCGGCATCGGGATCGGCAAAATTCTGCATTGCCAGCGTCAGATTATCCTCGCCCACCAGCGTGTCGGCGTCGATCCGCACGATGAACGGATGGCGCGCATGCAGCACGCCTTCGTTCAGGGCATGGGCCTTGCCGGGCGTCGCGACATGCACGACCCGCCCCTTGAGCGCGGAGCAGGCGTCGATCACGGCGCGGGCGATGTCCGCCGTGCCATCGATCGAGCCATTGTCCATCACGATCAGTTCGACCTCCGCACCATAATGGGCGGCGGCGCGGTCGATATGCTGGATCGTCTGGCCGATCACATATTGTTCGTTGAAGGCGGGCACGATGACGCTGACCGGGGCGGCGAAGTCGGGGCGCGACAGGCGATAGCGTTCCGCGACGGCAACGATGTAGAGCTGGGCAAAGGTCAGCAGCACGAACAGGATGACGCCCGGACCGATGCCGCCGAGCAGGCTGATGTCGCGCATCTCCTCGAACAGCAGGATCGGTTGCTGTGCCGCCCAGATGGCGATGATCGCCGCGATCGTGCCGGCAATGGCGAGGCGGTAGAGGGCGCGGCCCTTGGGCTGGGGGCCGCGCAGCACCGGCACCGGGGCAGGCATGGTGCCGCGCCGGATGATGACGAAGGCGAAGACCGCCATGCCCGCAAGGCCCGCCATGATCTGGATCGCGGCCAGCGAAAAGGGGGTGCCGACATAGGCGAACAGCGCCACGCTGCCCAGGTCAAGGATGGTGCAGAGCGCCATGTAGCGCAGGCACAGGTCGAGGCAGAGCAGGATGCGCGCCCGCACCGATCCCGCTGCATAGAGCGAGAAGGAGATGAAATAGGAATAGATGAAGGTCCGGATCGAGATCGCGCTGAAGCCCAGATAGGGGCCGAACACATAATCATGGGTGCGGAAGAAGCGGTCGAGAAAACCCAGTTCGAACAGCCATAGCTGGAACAGGGCGATGGTCGTGAAGGTCAGCAGCAGGGCGGGTGCGCGCAACATCGATACCGGGCGGGCCAGCCCGCCGGCGAAACTGTCCGTCGACTGGAAATTGGCCTGGGTCCGGTCATAATCCGGGGGCGGCGGCATCAGGGGGCAGGGGCTGTTGCGCGCAGCGGGGTGGTCGCCGGCGTGGCGGGCGGCGGGACGGGAACCGGGCGATGGACCGTCACCAGCAGGGCCACGGCGGCCCCGGCCGCCGATGCACCACGCGCGAAGGGTTCCACCATGACGCCTTCGCGCCGGTCATCGGGGAAGTGGACCAGCCATTGCCGTCCGGCGGGGCGGACCCGTGCCAGCGCGCCGGCAATGTCGCCCGTCAGCACCTCGATCGTGGTGCCCGGCCTTTGGGTGCCGAAGGCAAGGGCGCTGGGCCGCATCTGACCCAGCAACTGGGCTGTGGCCTGTCCCTGCGGTGCGGTCAGTGCGCCGGCCTTCAAGGCGACCGGGCGATTGGCCGCAAGCAGGCCCCGCAACTGGACGATCGCCGGCACAAGCCGTTCGCCGCCGCCCCGCAAGATGGTTTCCGGCAGCATTTCCGCGGCGATCAGACGGCGCGCGCCGCACCGCATTTCTTCCCGCTCATGCGCGGTCAGGGTGATTTCCAACTGGTTGCGATCCAGATGATCGGCGGTCGGCAGCGCTATCGAATGGCTGAAGCGCTGATCCTCGTCGGTCAGGGTGCGGGTGAAAAGCAGATGATCGTTGAGCGTCACGAACAGCGCGGTGCGGGTTTCGGCGATCGGCCCGAGCAGCAGGCGCAGGTCGAGCGCGGACGGCAGCTCGCCATTGGGCAATTGCCCGACATCATAGCGATAGCGCCAGGTGGTTTCCCGATCGAAACGGCGCGCGCCGCCATTCTCGATCGCGCTGACCAGGCTAACCGGATAGCGCAGCGCCTGCGTCCGGCCGGGACGGATCGCTGCGCCCTTGTCGATGTCGGTCAGCGCCTGGGCGGCATAGCCGCTTTCGCCAAAATAGATGCCATAGCCTTTCTCGCTCAGCCGTGCGGCGGCGAGCAGGGTGGCGAGATCCGCCGCCTTGTCATCCTCGTCCCATTTGACCGGGATCAGGTCGCCCCACAAGGCGAGCCGGTCGCGGGTGGTGGACGGCGCCTTGTCCAGTTTGAGGTGCAGGCCGCTTTCCGGCAGGATCGTGACGACGGCGGCCAGCGCTTCATTGGGCGTGCATTCGGCCATCGGGCCACGCCCGACCAGCGCCAGTTTGACCTCCAACTGGCCCGAGGCCAGTTCGGCGGGGGTCAGTTCGATCTTGGCGCGCCGTTTGAAGCGCCCCTGGTTCAGCACGACGTCGGCGCGCTTGACCCCGTTGATGCTGATCCGCAGCGCACCTTCGGCATCGGGCACGGCGTCGGTCGCGAAGGCGATATTATAGGTGCCGCTGAGCGGCCGGCTATCGGTCGGCAGGCGGAAGAGCTTGCTGGCATAGGCCGGAAAGCCGGACAGGATCAGGGGATTGTCCGGGTGCGACTGCGCCACGAACACGTCGCGTCCATCGACGTCGATGAAGGGGATGGAGCCGCGCTGATAATCCTCGAACAGAGGGTCGCCCAGCCGGACGTTGCGGCCCATGACCGTGTCGAACAGGCCGCTCTGGCCGATCGCGATCAGCAGGCCGATGAACAACAGCGCCTGAAGGCAGATGACCCATAATCTCATCGGCCCGCTCCCGCCACGCCGGACAGGGCGGGATGGACCGTCTCGATCGACCCCGCCTGGTCGAGCGCCGCCTGCTGTTCGCGCGTCCAGGCCGTGCGTGCCGGGATGTGGCGCTGGTCGACGCGGTCGGCATAACGGGCGGAAATTTCCAGCGTCTCGGCCAGCAGGCCGTCGGTCAGCAGGATCGGGTCGAGGCCCAGCGCGCGGAAGGTGGCGTTGCTGACGTCGAGGTCATTTTCTGCCGCTTCCTTGCGGGGGTTGGGCAGATATTCGATCGCCGCGCCGGTCAGGTCGGATACCAGAAGGGCAAGGTCGCGCACGCGCAGGCTTTCGGCGATCTGGTTGATGATCTTGACCCGGTCGCCGCGCTCCGGCGGATGGGCAACGGCGAGCGCAATGCAGCGCACCGTGTCCTGGATGTTGAGGAAGGCGCGGGTCTGGCCGCCGGTGCCATGGACGGTCAGCGGATGGCCGAGCGCCGCCTGCACCAGAAAGCGGTTGAGCACGGTGCCATATTCGCCCTCATAATCGAACCGGTTGATGAGCGCGGGGTGGCGTCGCGTCTCCGCCGTCTGGGTGCCCCAGACGATGCCCTGGTGCAGGTCGGTGATGCGCAGCCGGTCATTCTGGGCATAGAATTGGAACAGCAGCTGATCGATCGACTTGGTCATGTGATAGACGCTGCCCGGCCGGGTCGGATACAGGATTTCCCAGTCATGCGGGGCACCGGCATCGTCGTGGATCTGGACGGTCAGATAGCCTTCGGGGATTTCGAAGCCGGCACCGCCATAGCCATAGACGCCCATGGTGCCGAGATGGACGAGATGCGCGTCGAGGTCGCAGGCGACCAGCGCGGTCAGGACATTGTGGGTGCCGCCGACATTGTTGTTGACGGTATAGCGCTTCTCGGTCGGTCCGCGCATCGAATAGGGGGCGGCGCGCTGTTCGGCGAAATGGACGATCACGTCGGGGCGCTCCTCCGCCAGCAGGGCAAGGAGGCGGGCATAATCCTGGGCGACGTCGAGATAATGGAAGCGGATGGTCCGCCCGCTGACCTGGTGCCAGGCATCCAGCCGCTGGTCGACCATGGCGATCGGCGTCAGGCTGTGGACGCCCAGTTCCGCGTCGATCCGGCGACGCGAAAGATTGTCGATGATGACGACCTCATGGCCCAGTTCGGACAGATGCAACGCTGTCGGCCAGCCGCAAAAGCCGTCGCCGCCGAGCACGAAAATCTTTTTCGCCACACGATCTCCTGTCCTTGGCGCGCGCCGCACCGGAAATGTGCGCGGCGGCCGGCAATCGAGAAGAAGGGAGGTCGGATGATCCCGCTTAGTCGGCCCAAGAGCTATCGGGGTAAATACCGAGTGCCGGGAAAAACGGCATCAGATCAATGCAATGCAAGGATATGAGGGGCGCTACGCCCATTCGTGGAAAGGGCGGATCTCGATTTCGCTGGGGCCGGGCATGGGGTTGGGGCAGCGTTTCACCCAGGCGACGGCTTCGTCCATATCGGCCACTTCCCATAGCCAGAAGCCCGCGACCAGTTCGCCGACCTGGGGAAAGGGGCCATCGATGACGCGGCGATCGGCGCCGTCGAAGGCGATACGCTTGCCATGAGAGGAGGGGAGCAGGCCGTCGGCCATGCGCAATATGCCGGCCGCTTCCAGTTCGTCGTTGAAGCGGCCCATCGCCGCCATCATCTCCGGGTCGGGCGGGCCGCCTGCCTCGCTGTCCCGCGTCGCCTTCACCAGCACCATCACGCGCATCGATCGCCTCCCTGTCCGGACCGCAGGAGGATAAGCGAAAATGGCCGATTGCGGTAGGCGCAGCGACATCATCGGCCGGTACAGGAGGCTGCCTCCCGCGACCGGGAAGAGAATTGCCGGCTTTCAAGCAGTTGCCGCACCTGCATGCGACGAAGCGAAGCTGCACTTTCGCGGCTGGAAGGGGGATCTTAACCTTTTGGAAAGGCACGACCTGCGAAATGAAAGCGGGGACTACGGGGCCGTATAAATGCTGAAAAAAATCCGCACCCAGGACGTGAAACTGGGGATGTTCTTGCACAAGCTGGACGGGTCGTGGTTTTCCCACCCCTTCTGGAAGCGCAAGATGCTGCTCGACGATCCCGAGCAACTGGCGGACTTGCATGCCAGCAAGGTCGAGTGGGTGACGATCGACGTGTCGCGCGGTGCGGATGTGGCCCCGGCCCAGCCGGTGCCATCCCGCGTGGTGCCGATAGCCGAGCCGCGCGAACGGGTGTTCGGCCGTGCCGGGCCGACGATCGTGCGCCGCGCCGCGCCCCAGCCGGTCGACCGTCCCTTCGACCCGCTGTCCAAGGACAAGCTGCCGATCCGCGCCGAGATGGTCCATGCCCAGCGGCTGGCGCGCAAGTCGGGTCGCACCATGCGCAAGCTCTATGAGGATGTGCGGCTGGGCAAGGCGGTGAAGGCGGCCAAGCTGGAAACCATGGTCGACGAGATTTCCAGTTCCGTGCAGCGCAATCCGCACGCCTTCATGGCGATCACGCGGATGAAGAATAGTGGCGAATATCTGTATCAGCATGCGCTGTCGGTCTGCGCGCTGATGATCGGCCTTGCCCAGCAGATGCACCTGTCGCCCGACGATATCCGCAAGGCTGGCCTGGCCGGCCTGCTGATGGACATGGGCATGGCCCATGTGCCGCAGGAAGTGTGGGACAAGGATGCGCCGCTGACGCCGGAGGAGTGGGACGTGGTCAAGAGCCACACCACGCTGGCGCATGAATTCCTGACCCTGGGCGGCGAAATGCCGGCGGAAGTGCTGGACGTGTGCCTCAACCATCATGAGCGGCTGGATGGCAGCGGCTATCCCAATGGCCTGGCCGGCGAGCAGATCGGCATGTTCGCGCGCATGGCCGCGATCTGCGACAGCTATGACGCCATGACGTCCAATCGCTTGCACCGCAGTGGCGAAGACCCGTCGCGCGCCTTGCTGAAGATCGACGAGGATGGCGGCGCGCTGTTCGACGCGGAAATCTTCCAGGCGTTTCAGCGCGCGGTCGGCATCTATCCGATCGGGTCGCTGGTGCGGCTGCGATCGCACCGGCTGGCGATCGTGGTCGAGCAGAATCCCGATGACCTGACCCTGCCCAAGGTCCGCCCCTTCTATTCGCTCGCCGACCGGGCGTTCGAGAAGAGCGAGGATATCGATCTCGGCAATTGCTTCGGCGCGGACCAGATCATCACCCGCGAGACGCCCGAAGGATGGGACATGAGCGAATGGCCGGCGATGAGTGCCAAGCTGCTGGCAGTCGCAAGCTGAACCAGGGCAGGCGGCTCGGTCAGATCCGCGTCGCCTGCAACTCTTCCGTCCATTGGAGCAGGCGCTCCTTCAACCGGCGGTCGCGGCCGGCCCCGAGATCATCCGCTTTCAGCCGTTCGAGAATCTCGAAACCGAAGGCGTCTTCGCCATGGGTATTCCAGGCGTCCTGGAGGCCGGGATGCCGATCATTGCCCAGTCGCAGGGTGAACCAGAGCCGGTTGCGGATCGTGGCGAGATTGAGCGCGCTGCCAACCCAGCGCTGGTCCGAGGGCGCGCAATATAGGGTGTAAATGCCGCTTTCGACTTTCTGCTCCCTGTAGGCGGCGATCGCGGCCCGCTTTTCCTCTTCGGTCATGGAATAAGTCTAATATTACCCGGATATATTTTCAAACGATATTTGTCCGGGTTCAATTTGGCTCGATTCGACGGTAGTGGGAACGTCGGTCTACCCCCATTTCTCTGGCGGATGGAGAGCTTCGCATAAGGGAAAACCCATATGGCGCATTATTCGAACAACCTGCCGGAGGCTTAACCAAATCGTGCAACCGGGGTGAAGACATTGCCTGACTATGCTGGCTAAGGGCCCGCCTCCTTTGGGTCTGACAGGATAGATAATTTCATGAAAAAGATGGGGGGCGGCATTGCAGCCGCAGGGGTTGCGATTGCCGCGACGGGTGTTTTTGCGGCCGTTTCGCTATCGGGCGGAGATGCCGGTACGCCCGAAGCACGGGTGATTACCATCCCGTCATCGGCCAGCTCGATGCCGGTTGTCAGCAGCAGCACGACGGTGCCGACGACAACGGCGGCGCAGGCCTTTACCGCTGCGATAGCCGCTGGGCCTGCCGGTGCGACGACAAGCACGTCCAAGGTTCTGCCTGGGATCAATATCTCCGGCGGCGAATTTGGCGGCACCGGCGGCAAGCTTGGCAGCAACTATATCTATCCCAGCACGGCCGAGATGCGCAGCTATGCGGCGCAGGGCTTCAAGCTGTTGCGCGTGCCGTTCCGCTGGGAACGGTTGCAGCCCGACCTTTACGGTCCTCTGTCGGAGGTCGATCGCAAGGCGCTGAAGTCGGTCGTGACCCAGGCCAATGCGCTGGGCCTGACCGTCATCCTGGACATGCATAATTATGGTGCGCGCCAGGTGAAGGGTGCCACCGCTCTTGTCGGCAGCGGCACATTGGCGACGACGGCACTCACCGACGCCTGGGTCAAGATAATGGAGGACTATCGCTCCAATTCCAATGTCTGGATCGGCCTGATGAACGAGCCGAACCGGCAGAATGTCACACAATGGTGGGCGATCGCCGGGCAGGTGACCAAGGATATCCGTGCCCAGAAGATCAGCAACAAGCTGCTGATTCCCGGCACGGCCTGGACCGGGGCGCATAATTGGGTGAGTTCGGGCAATGCCGCGCAGGCGGTGAAGTTCGTCGATCCCGGCAAGAATTACGCCTTTGAAGTGCATCAATATCTGGATGCCTGGTCGACCGGCACCACCGACAAGTGCGAGGTCAAGGCCGGCCAGCGCGTGAATGCGGCGCTGACCTGGGCCGAGAAGTACAAGGTGAAGCTGTTCTTCGGCGAGATTGCCGCGTCGGGCCAGCCGCAATGCGCGAAGGAATATCCCGACATGCTGCGCCGTCTGAAGACGTCGTCGGCGGTGCTGGGCTGGACCGCCTGGGGCGGCGGCGCCTGGTGGGCCTATGACTATATGTTCCGTCTCCAGTCGCGCACGACCACGCCGACGGCACATATGAAGCTGCTGCTCGCCAACATGCCCTGAGGCTGGCGCTACTCCAATGCCAGCAGGGCGAAGCTGGTCAGCCAATGTTCCCCCATATAGTCGCCGGCTATGTGGGGGAGCGCGGCGTCGAGATGGACGAGGGCCGCCTGCTCGGCGATCGGCGCGATCGGCGTGTCGGCACCCAGCGCGGCGGCGATGCCGCGCCAGCACCAGGCGCGGCTGAGGTTGAGGCCGTCGAGATGGGCGATCTTGCCGTCGCTGCGGTCCGACACAGTGGCCGGGGTGAACAGGGTGGCCGGCTGGCCGGTCAGAAGATCGGGCAGGAAGGCGCCGAACCAGTCGGCAAATTCATCGCGCGCGAGCAGCCGGCTCATCAGCAGCGCTTCGGTGAGCGCCGAGGAGAGAAATTCGTCGCCGCCCGGTTCCCAGGCCTGGCAGGCGCGGTCCTGGCCGAACCAGGCAAGGGCACGCTCGCGGATCAGCGCCTGGAGCGCGGGATCGCGGTCCTTGGCCCAGTCATAAGCGTGGATCAGCGCGAAGCTGCTGTTGAAATGGGTGCCGACGCGCAGCGGATAGGTCATTTTCGGCAGGAAGGCGTGGAAGCGCGCGGCGAAATCGAGCGCCAGCGGTTCGATCGCGGCGGCCCAGGGCCCGTCCTGCCGGGCAAGTTCGGCATGGAGCGCGAGCAGCCAGGCCCAGCCATAGGGGCGCTCGAACCCGCCGGCGGTCGGGCGGGTGAGGAAAGCGCGTTCGCCCGCAACCTTGTCCGGGACCAGCATCATGTCGGCGCGGGCGCGGATGGCATCGGCCTGGGCCATGTCGGGATAGAGGCGGCGCAGGCGCATCACCTGCCACCAGCCATGGACGCAGCTGTGCCAGTCATAGCTGCCATGGAAGATCGGATGATGGTCCGCCGGGATGCGCGCATCCTCCGGTCCCTGATAGGTCAGGTCCATCTTGTAGGGATATTGCCGCCCCAGATGGGACAGGGTGAGGGCGGCGAAACGGTCGGCAATATCTTGGGTCAGTCGGGTCATCGGAAGGCCAGCCAATAGATCAGGAGGATGTTGACGCAGAGCAGGGGGAGGGCGGTGCCGACCTGGCGGCGGATCACGCCATATTCATCCTTGAGCTGCAGCAGCGCGGCGGGGAGGAGGTTGAAATTGGCGGCCATCGGCGTCAGCAATGTGCCGCAGAAGCCTGCGAGCATGCCGATCGCGCAGATGATCGCCGGATCGCCATGATAGTGGTGGATCAGCAGCGGGATGCCGATCGCGGCAGTCATCACCGGGAAGGCGGCAAAGGCATTGCCCATGACGATGGTGAAGAGCGCCATGCCCAGGCCATAGGCGATCACTGCGCCGAGCAGGCTGCCATCGGGAATGGCGAGGCGGACGATGCCGCCGACGACATCGCCAACGCCGGCGAGCGCGAACACCGCGCCAAGGCTGGCCAGCATCTGCGGCAATATGCCCACCCAGCCGACCGAGTCCATCAATTGCCGCCCCTGTTGCAGGGCGACGATTGGCCGGGCGCGCAGCCAGGTGCAGCCGATGGCGAGCGCGATCAGGACGCCGAGCGCCAGCGAAATGAGGGTGGTCTGCTTGGGATCGATCCAGGCGGGGAACGCCTTGAACAGGAAGGTGCCGGCCAGCGCGGTGACGGGGATGACCAGGGCGATGACGAACAGGCCATTGCCATGACGGTCGGCGCGCGCCTGCCGCTCCGCCAGCGGCACGCCGCCGCTGCCGCGACCCAGCCCCTTGAAGCCGGCGATGGCGACGAGGCCGAGGACAAGGACGCCATTGCCGATCTCACCGATCCGGTCGCCCGCCCACATGCTGAGCGCCAGCAACGCCCAGAAGGCGGCGGTGGTGAATCGACGCGGGTTGCTGCGGTCGGCGGCGCCGAGCAGGGCATAGCCCGCGAACACCGCGCCCATCAGCGCGTAGACCCAGTGGAGGGTGATCATGCGGTGTGCTCCGCTTCCTTGGCGCCCTGCGCGTTCAGCCGGCGGTCGAGCCGCCACAGGCGAAAGCCGTGGATCAGCAGCGCGGCGATCGCGGTCGGGATTGCCCAGACCGAGAGCTGGAGCGGTTCGAGCAATATGCCATATTGCTCCAGCAGCCCCTTGATCAGCAGGATCGACCCGATGGCGAGGAAGATATCCTCGCCAAAGAAGACGCCGACATTGTCGGTCGCGGCGGCCCAGGCCTTGATCTCGTCGCGCTGCTCCTCATCGAGCGCGCCGGCCTGTTTCTCGGCCGCGGCTTCGGCAATCGGGGCGACCAGCGGCCGCACGGTCTGGGCATGGCCGGCGACCGAGATCAGGCCCATGGCGGCCGAAATCTGACGGGCGACCAGGTAGAAGAGGAGGAAGCGGCCGGTGGTAGCGCCGCGCATCCGGTCAATGAGGCCGCGCGCCCGTTCCTGAAGCCCATGCGCTTCGAGCAGGCCGATCACCGGCAGCACCACCCAGACGACCGAGACATAGCGCGAGTCGTTGAACGCCTTGCCAAAGGCGGCGAGGATGGTGAGCGGATCGAGCCCGGCGGCAAGGCCGGTGGCGATGGCCGAGGCCAGGATCACCAGCAGCGGATTGAAGCGCAGCACGAAGCCCGCGACGATCAGGGCGATGCCCAGCAACACCCACATTAGTCGTTCGCGTCCCGCAGTCGTCCGTCCGTCATCGCCATGGGGTAGCGGCAATGCAGGCCGCTGGCCATAGGCGGTTGAAATCCGGTGCGATGGTCGCACCGGTCGCACCGGACCGTCGGTTCACATCTTTTCCGAAAATCCTGATGGCCAATGACATCGGCCTGACATAGTTGGAGGAGACAGGGGCGTATCAGACGTGGACGGCCAGACCCAAAAATGGGGCGGACGTGGAATTATTCGGAGAGAGCCTTTGACCATCATGGCGATCGATTTCGAGGCGTCGTGCCTGCCCCGGCACGGACGATCTTTCCCGATCGAAGTGGGCATAGCGGGCGGCGGCATTGCCCGCAGCTGGATCATTCGACCTCATGCAGCCTGGGCCGGCTGGGACTGGACCGCCGAAGCCGAGGCGCTGCACGGCCTATCGCGCGCGCGGATCGAGGCGGAGGGCGAGCCGGCGGACGTGGTGCTGGCACAACTGGCGGCGGCGGTTGCCGGCTGCCGCGTGGTCGCCGACAGCGTGATCGATCAATATTGGCTGCAGACGCTGGCCGATACGGAGGCCGTGGTGGCGCCGTTCGCGATCGATCATGTCTCATTGTTGCTGGATGAGTGGGGCGCGGACGAGCCGCGGATCGCGGCCGCCATGGCCCATGCCGATGCGCTGCATACCGCGCGGCACCGCGCCGTGGCCGATGCACTGTGGCTTTCCGGGCTGATCGAGGCCCTGTCGGGGGCGGCGCGGCCGCTTCAGGCCAGCCCGGTAATCGCAAGGGTCGCTTGACGACATGCTGCGGCACAGCAATAATTTGTAACGTTCGGCATATTGGGGAGACATTCTCCCTGCCTAAACCCGTCGGAAGGATCCCGCTTATTGCTGGATATTGTCTGTTTCGAAGGGAAGCCATCCATGTTGCCGATCCTTGCCAGTGTCGCGGCGCTCGCCGCTTCCTCCACCCCGATCCACAGCGCCGAACTGACTCACGGCGCCCAGGCCTATACGGCCAGCTATCACACCGCATCGTCGGTGCGCTTCACCCAGGTCGAGCCGCGCTTCGGCAACCGCAATGCCATTCCGGTCTGCCGCTGGCAGGCCGATGTGCGCGTCGACCGCGCCGTCGCGGCCCAGGGCCAGTCGGTGCCGGCCTTCGGCAAGGCGGTCCATCGCTTCGCCCCGCTGTCGGGCAGCTATGCCGGCACCTGTGCCGCCGCCCGCAGCCAGGTGGATGCCGAGGTCGCCCGCTATGCCAGCGCCCGCAATGCCGAGGCCGTGTCGGTCGCGCAGCAGGACCGCGCCGTGCTGGTGAATGAACTGGACAGCGTACGCGCGCTGACCGTGAAGGGCTGATGAGTCCACCGCTGATACTGGTCGCCGAGACGCAGCAGGATTTGCGGCACAAGGTGCGCGAATTTCTGGAGCAGAGCGGGTTTCGCGCTCTGCCTGCGGCCTCGTCGAGCGATATATTCAGTGCCATGGACCGGATGCCGGTCGGCGCGGTCGTGCTGGATGCAGGACTGCGCGGGCCGGACGGCATGGACCTGTGTCGTGACGTGCGTGAGCGTAGCGACGTGCCGATCATCCTGGTCGGCGCCGACAGCAGCGAGGTCGACCGGGTGGTCGGCCTGGAACTGGGCGCCGACGACTATATGGCCAAGCCCTATTCGACCCGCGAACTCGCGGCGCGGCTGCGCGCCGTGCTGCGGCGCGGGCGCAGCGAGCGGGCGCTGGGCCTGCGGCGTCAGACCCAGGCGCGCTTCGACGACTGGGTGGTCGATTTCGCCCGGCGCGAAGTGACCGACCCGGCCGGCGCGCTGGTCGAACTGACGGCGGCGGAATTTTCGCTGCTCGCCGTGTTGCTGGATCATGCCCAGGCGGTGATTGCCCGTGCGCGGCTGATGGAACTGGCGGGCGTGCGCGATGCGCCCTCGTCCGATCGCAGTGTCGACGTGCTGATCAGCCGGTTGCGACGCAAGTTGTCCCATGAGGGACGGCCCGCCGCGATCGTGACTGTTCGTGGCGTCGGATACATGTTCAGCGCGGTCGTCGACCGGCGCTGACCCTCCCGAAAAGGCGCGCTGATGGCGGTTTTCCGCCATTTGGCGCGCCTGTCGGGCGCTTTGCATCCCAGACATGATTTTTAACAATTCCGCTGCGCCGCAGCAAAATCTGCTGCGTATTTTGCAAGCTAGGCCGGTCCGCCCCCTGACCGGCAACGCAATAGCAATAAGAGGATGAAAGCCATGAACGAGCTTATCGGTCGTGTATTCAGTTTCGAGACCAAGGTCTTCCCGAACGAAAGCACGCTCTACAATCAGTTGGCCAGCCATGGTCAGAGCCCCAAGGCGCTGATGATCTCCTGCGCCGACTCGCGCATCGTTCCCGAGCACATCATGCAGGCCCAGCCGGGCGACCTGTTCGTCTGCCGCAATGCTGGCAATATCGTGCCGCCGCATGACAGCCAGCTGGGCGGCGTGACCGCCACGGTCGAATATGCCGTCATGGTGCTGGGCGTGCGCGACATCATCGTGTGCGGTCACAGCGACTGCGGCGCGATGAAGGCGCTGGCCACCGACGCCGACCTGACCGGCATGCCCAATGTCGCCGCCTGGCTGCGCCACAGTCATGCCGCGCAGAAGCTGTGCCGCGAATCCTATCCTGCCGACCTGGATGCCGCCGAAAAGCTGCGCAACATGGCGCTGGAAAATGTCGTCGTACAGCTGTCGCACCTGCGCACCCATCCGTCGGTCGCGTCGGGCATCGCCCGCGGCGAGATTGCCCTGCATGGCTGGTATGTCGACATCCATGCCGGCCAGGTCCTGGGTCTGGACGGTGAAACCGGCCGTTTCTCGGTGCTGCGCGAAGGGCAGAAGCTGCCCGTGGCGCTGCCGCATGGGCGTCGCCTGGCCGGCGAATCGCTCATCGCACAAGCTGCGGAGTAAATCATGTTGAAGGCCTTTTCCGGCGGCACGTTCAGCCGCGACTTCACGGCGTCGATCGTCGTGTTCCTGGTGGCCATGCCGCTGTGCATGGGCATCGCCATTGCCTCCGGCGTGCCGCCGGAAAAAGGCCTGATCACCGGCATCATCGGCGGCCTGGTCGTCGGCCTGCTGGCGGGTTCGCCGCTGCAGGTCAGCGGTCCGGCGGCCGGTCTTGCGGTCATCGTCTTCGAAATCGTGCGGGAACAGGGGCTGTCCGCCCTTGGCCCCATCCTGATCCTGGCAGGCGCGATCCAGATCGTCGCCGGCCTGCTGAAGGTCGGCGGCTGGTTCCGCGCCATTTCGCCGGCGGTCGTGCATGGCATGCTGGCGGGCATCGGCGTGCTGATCGTCGTCGGCCAGTTCCATGTGCTGTTCGATGACAAGCCGCTGTCGAGCGGTCTGCACAATCTGATCGCGATGCCGGGCCAGATATTGGGCCTGACCAATCAGGATGCGGCCACCGCCTTCGCTGTCGGCCTGGTCACCATCGGCGCGATGCTGGGCTGGGAGAAGTTCCGCCCCGCATCGATGAAGCTGGTGCCGGGGGCGCTGGTCGGCGTTGTCGCCGCGACGCTGGTCGCCTTCGCGCTCGGCCTGCCGGTCGCCCGTGTTGTCGTGCCGGAATCGATCCTGTCTGCCATCAGCCTGCCCGAGCAGGGCCTGCTGGCGCAGCTGATGAGCCCGACGATCATCACCACCGCCATCGCGATCGCCTTCATCGCCAGTGCCGAGACTTTGCTGTCGGCCGCTGCGGTCGACCGCATGCATGATGGCGTGCGCACCAATTATAACCGCGAACTGAGCGCGCAGGGGGTGGGCAACCTGCTCTGCGGCGTGGCTGGCGCGCTGCCGATGACCGGCGTCATCGTCCGCTCGTCCGCCAACGTCCAGGCCGGCGCCAAGACCCGCCTGTCGGCGATCCTGCATGGCGCCTGGATCCTGGGCTTCGTCGCGTTGCTGCCCTGGCTGCTGCGCGAAGTGCCGATGGCGGCGCTGGCTGGCATTCTGGTCGTGACCGGCTTCCGTCTGGTCAGCCTGTCGCACGTCAAGCATCTGTTCCACCTCTATGGTCCGCTGCCGGCGATCGTGTGGGCCGCGACGCTGATCTGCGTCGTCGCGACCGACCTGCTGACCGGCGTGCTGGTGGGCATCGGCCTGTCGCTGATCGAACTGATCCCCCATGCCAGCCGCCTGCGCCTGGGCGTCGAGGAAGCCAGCCGCGGCGATGCGCATGAAGTGGCGCTGCACGGCACGGCGAGCTTCCTGAGCCTGCCCAAGCTGTCGGCCAAGCTGGAATCGGTGCCGGCGGGGCAACTGGTCATCCTCAATGTCGAGCGCCTGACCCATATCGACCATACCTGCGCCGAAATGGTGCGCGAATGGGCCGATCGCCGCACCGGCGCTGGCGCCAAGGTGGAGCTGTTCGGCGCGACCGGACGGATGCGCCAGCTCGTCGCCTGACAGGAGCCAGCATGACAGAAAAGCCGCCGCATCCCCGGATGCGGCGGCTTTTTCATGTTCAGATGCAATTCAGACATCAAATAGAAACAATATCGCTGGCAATTAGAAAAAAACCGTGATCGCTATATCACAGCGCCTCTCTTCCCTTGTGCAGATGCGAAGATAGAGGTTTGCGCCGACGGCTGGCGAGAATAGTCGAGTAGTCATCCGCCGGTACGGAAGACGATATTCCAACAGATCTTCGGGCCGCGGATGCAGGACGGAACATTCTTTCGTAAAAGGGGAATGTTCATGAAGTATCAAATCGCTTGTGCCGCTCTGGCTCTGATGTCGAGTGCGCCGGCCTTCGCCCAGGAAGAACCCGCAGGCCCGGTCACCGTGACCGGCAGCGTCGGCCTGGTTTCCGATTATCGCTTCCGTGGTGTTTCGCAGTCCGATCGCGGCATGGCGATCCAGGGTGGCCTGACCGCAACCCATGAAAGCGGCGTCTATGTCGGCACCTGGGGTTCCAACCTGTCGGGCTGGGGCACCTTTGGCGGCGCCAACATGGAACTGGACCTGTTCGCAGGCTATGCCATTCCTCTGGGCGACAGCGGCGCGACGCTGGACCTCGGCCTGACCTGGTACATGTACCCGTCGGGCGCCGACAAGACCGACTTCGCCGAACCCTATGTGAAGCTGTCGAGCCAGGTCGGCCCGGTCAAGGGGCTGCTCGGCGTGGCCTATGCCCCCAAGCAGGAAGCGCTGGGCAAGTGGTGCAGCGACGCTGATTGCACCATCTACAAGCCGGGTGACAAGGAAGATAATTTCTACATCTGGGGCGATGTCAGCGGTGCGATCCCGAACACCCCGGTTAGCCTGAAGGCGCATCTGGGCTGGTCGAACGGCAATAGCGGCCTGGGCCCGAACGGCACGTCGGTCGCGCCGACCGGCAAATATCTCGACTGGCTGGTCGGAGCCGACCTGGCCGTGCCGGGCACGCCGCTGACGCTGAGCATCGCCTATGTCGACACCGACATCGCTCGCGTCGAGGAAAATTATCTGCGTCCCAACTTCCAGGTCGCGGACGGCGATAATTTTGGCAAGTCGATCGCGCGCAGCACGGTCGTCTTCTCGATCTCGGCCGCTTTCTGATCTTTACGGATCGGGCCCGTTCGCGCGGGCCCGATCTGCTGTATTTCCGGGCCTTATCTTGTGCCGAGCTGTCGCCGGCGTGACAAATTGTTGCTGTGGCCCCCGTCAACTGTTTCGGCAGCAAGCTGCGGTTGACCCTCCACCGGTCGCTGCTTATCTCCCAACATCATGAACAGCCTGATGTTGCTCCGCGCATGACCGCCCCCTCGATCATCCTTGTCGAAGACGATCCGCCGCTCCGCACGCTGACGGCGCGCGCGTTGCAGGAACATGGCTATCAGGTCCGTCCGGCCTCGTCCGGTCCGGAAATGTGGGTGGCCTTCGATGCCGGCCCGGTCGACCTGGTCGTTCTGGACGTCATGCTGCCCGGCACCAACGGCATCGACCTGTGCCGCCAGATCCGTCGCAAGAGCGACGTGCCCATCATCTTCATCAGCGCCAAGGGCAGCGAGACCGACCGTATCGTCGGGCTGGAACTGGGCGCCGACGATTATCTGCCCAAGCCCTTTGGCACGCGCGAACTGATCGCCCGCATCCGCGCCATCCTGCGCCGCGTCGGCGTGGAGCGTGGCCCGGACGAGCAGCGCGAGAATGAAGCGCGCTTCGACGGCTGGATCGTCAACTTCCCGCGCCGTGAACTGCGGTCGCCGACCGGCGCGATCGTCGATCTGACCGGCGCCGAGTTCGACCTGCTGGGCAGCTTCCTCAGCCATCCGCAGCGGGTGATCGCGCGCGAGCGGCTGATCGAATTGTCGCGCACCCGCATGGGTGACAGCAGTGACCGCAGCATCGACGTGCTGGTCAGCCGCCTGCGCCGCAAGCTGTCGACCGAGGACCGGCCCGCGCCGATCACCACGGTGCGCGGCGTCGGCTACATGTTCAACGCGGAAGTCGCGCGCGCTTGAGACGACAGCGGTTCAGCCGGTCGCTCGGGCTGGTCGGCCGCATCTTTGGCATATTGCTGCTGACCGTCCTGTTGGAATTCGTGGTCGGCACGCTCATCTATGAGCGCGCCAGCCATTTGTCACTGCAGGATGACGAAGCGCGCCGCCTGGCCGAGCATCTGGTGATCGCGCGCAAGCTGGTGGCCAAGGCGCCGGTCAGCCAGCGCGGCGGGGTCAGCGCGCAACTGACCACCGACCGCTATGACATCCACTGGACGCTGGCCGCGCCGCCGCCGCCGCCGCTGTCGCCCGAACTGGCGCGGATGCGGCAGCAGATCGTCGACTGGGAACCCAGCCTGCATGAATCGCGGCTGTGGCTGCGGCTCAATTCGCCCGGCCGTTCCTCGCAGATCAATGGCGGGCTGCAACTGGCGGACGGCAGCTGGCTCTATTTCGGCATGCATCATAGCGGCGGCAAATGGGCCTTCACCTTCGGCCGTTTCGGCCTGGCGCTGATCCCGGTGCTGGCGCTGCTGATTGCGGGCGGCGTGCTGATCCGGCGGACCCTGGCGCCGCTGCGCGACCTGACGCATGCGACCAAGCGGATCGGCCTCGCGCAGCAGGTGGCGGTGGCGGAAGCGGGCACCAATGATGTACGCAACCTGATCCGCGCCTTCAATGCGATGCAGACCCGCATCCATCGCCTGATCAACGAGCGGACCGAGACGCTGGCGGCGGTCGGCCATGACATGCGCACGCCGCTCGCCCGGCTGCAATTGCGGCTGGAAGCGGTGGACGACCCCGAAATCCGCGAGGCGATGGGCGAGGATCTGGCCGAGATGGGCGAGATGATCGAGTCCGTGCTGGCCTTTCTGGGCGGTGAGAAGAATCCCGAGCCGGCGGTGCGGATCGACGTGGCGGTCACGATCGCGACGGTGGTCGACGCCTTCCAAGATCATGGCGACGATGTGATCTATGACGGGCCCGATCATCTGGAAATGGAGGTTCGCCCGCTGTCGCTGCGCCGCGCCGTGCGCAACCTGATCGAGAATGCGCTCCATTATGGGGTGCGTGCGCGGGTCAGCGTGGCGCGGCATGACAATGAGGTGCTGATCCGCGTCGATGATGATGGCCCCGGCATTCCGCGCGACCGGTTGGAGGAGGTGCTGAAGCCCTTCCATCGGCTCGATACGGCGCGCCAGCGCAACACGCGGGGCATGGGGCTGGGCCTGGCCATCGTCGCCAAGACGGTGGAGCAGGAGGGCGGTCGCCTGACGCTGGCCAATCGGCCCGAGGGCGGGCTGCGCGTCGAAATCTGCCTCTATCTGAACAGGCCGGAAGCCAAGGTCTGATCGGCCTTCCGGCGCGTTCGGCAAAGAGAATCTCGCTACCCCCAAGCAAAACTCGTTTATCCTGGCGCGCAGACGCGGGTTATTCCGGTTGCCCATCGGACAAGAGGCGCAGGGAATGGCGGACGGCGATATGCAGGGTGAAGGCGTGGGCTATTGGGATCTGGACCGGCTGGTCACGGACCTGGCCGCCGCGCGCAGTCGCTGGCGGCAGGAACAGCAGCATCATGCCGAATATGGCGCCGAAGGATTCCCGTCGCGCGCCAATCTGGTGAAGATCACCGGCGCGCTGTGCGGCGCATTGTTCCCGCTGCGGCTGGGGCCGAGCTTCGTGCGACTGCATAATGAGGACGCCTATGTCGCCGAGACGCTGCAGACCGTGCTCAGCCGCCTCTATGGCCAGATCCGGCTCGAACTCATCTATGCGATGAAGGATGACCCGATTGCCGCAGTCGACGCAGCGGCGGCGCGGATCATCGGCGAATTCGCGCATAGCCTGCCGGCGCTGCGCACATTGCTCGACAGCGATGTCGAGGCGGCCTTCCTGGGCGATCCGGCCGCGCGCAGCGTGGACGAGGTGCTGATCTGCTACCCTTCGATGCTGGCGATCATCCATCATCGGCTGGCGCACCGCCTCTATGAACTGGGCGCCCCGCTGGTGGCGCGGATCATTTCCGAAATCGCCCATTCCCATACCGGCATCGACATCCATCCCGGCGCACGCATCGGCCACGGCTTCTTCATCGACCATGGCACCGGCGTCGTCATCGGCGAGACGGCGATCGTCGGCGATCGGGTGCGGCTCTATCAGGGCGTGACGCTGGGCGCGCGCAGCTTCCCCTCGGACGAGAAGGGCGCGCTCGAAAAGGCGCAGCCGCGCCATCCGATCATAGAGGATGATGTCGTCATCTATGCCGGCGCGACAGTGCTGGGCCGGATCATCATCGGCAGCCGATCGGTCATCGGCGGCAATGTCTGGCTGACCGAAAGCGTGCCGGCCGACAGCAATGTGCGCCAGGCCAAGGCCCGGCACGAAGTGACCAGCCGGGTCGAGGTGTCGGCCCCGCACCGAGTTCATGCCCTGCTGGAAAGCACGGACGGGATTGGCGAGAATATCTGATCCTCCCCCTTTTGACGGGGGGAGGATCGGCAAGGGCTTATTGCCCGGCGCAGCTGTCGCCTTGGCCGGCGACCAGGTCGAGGCAGCGGCCGTCAATCTGGTCCTTGGGCACGGGCAGCTTGATCAGCGCGGCGAGGCTGGGGAGGATGTCCACCGTCTCGACGCCCAGCGGTTGCTCGAAATGCTGCATGCCCTTGCGCCAGAACAGGATCGGCACGCGGCGATCGGTATCCCAGGGCGAACCATGGGTGGCGACCGAGCCCATCACCGCCTGTTCGGGGATCGACATGACGCGCGGCTTGAGCAGCAGCAGCAGGTCGCCCGAACGGCCGGGATAGAAGCTGGCGCGCGCTTCCTGGATCAGGCTCCAGCTTTCGGGCGGACCCGAGGGCGAGGGGGTGGCGGCGATTTCCGCCTTGGTGAAGACGGTCTGCACCTGCGGATGGGCGCGCAGATATTTGAGCGCCTCGGTTTCGACCCTGGCGCGCTGCGCGGCAGTCAGCCCCTTGTCATAATAGATGTCGCCCGACGGGCCGTCGCTCCAGATCACCTTCTTGCCGGGCAGGCCGGCCTTCTCGGCGATGGTGGCGTTGAGCGCCTTGGGCGTCAGCGCCATGTCGACCCGCTGTTCCATCGGCATCGCATTCATGCGGTGGCGTTCGGGCAGGTCATGGCCGCCATGGTCGGCGGTCAGCACCACGACATAGTCGATGCCGTCCTTGTCGAGCTTGTCGAAGAAGGCGCCCAGTTCGGTGTCGAGACGATCGACCTGGATGCAGCTTTCGGTGCCTTCGGTGCCGAAGGTGTGGCCGACATAGTCGGTCGCCGACAGGCCGATCGAGATGATGTCGGTCTGCGCCTGCTTGCCAAGCTGCATGCTCTCGATCGCGGCGGCGGCGAAGGCCAGGGTCATAGCATCCTGCTCGGGCGAGATGCGGAAGCCCTTATAGTCGCCGGCCTCACGCGCGAAGCGGCCGGTGCCGACCGTCCTGTTGCCCGCCTGGACCGGGAAATCCTTCGACACGCACTGGGCGGGCAGTTCGAAGCCGGGGTTGGGCTGGGCGAGGCGCTGGGCAAAGGCCTGGTTGACCTGGGTGACGAGCGGGGTGGGGGCGACGCCCTTGTAGCTGACATAGCCCTGCGGCCCGCCGAGCCACCAGACCTGGTCGGCTGTCGCGCCGCCCATCATGATCGCGGCGCGATCCTTGCCAGCGACCGACACGACGCGGGTGGCGGGATTGGCCGCCTTCATCCGGCCGCCCAGCGTCGGCACCTTGAGGTGCAGGGGCGAGGCGTCGTACTTGTCGCTGCTGCTGCCCGGCTGGCTTTCATCCTCGGCGCAATAGAGATTCTTGTCCTCGCGCTTGGCGTCGAGGTCGAACCAGTTATTGGCGATGATGCCGGTGCGCGACGGGCGGCTGCCGGTCAGGATGGTCGAGTGGCCGGGGCAGGTCTCGGTCGCGGCGTGGCTCTGATAGCCGCGCGGGAAGACCGCGCCTTCGCTGGTCAGGCGCTTGAGGCCGCCGGTATAATATTGGCGATATTCGCTGAACAGGTCGGCCGAAAACTGGTCGACCGAGATGGCGACGATCAGCTTGGGCGGAGTCGCGGCAATGCTGCGGGCGGCCGGTGCAGGAGCGGGGCTCTGCGCCACGACGGGCATGGCGGTGGCAAGCAACAGGGCAGCGGCGACGTGTTTCAACATATGGGTACCTTCTCATGCCTTGACGGCGGATAGGGAGCGACCTAGCCCCCTTGCATCCACCCGACCAGAGGCCCGATGCGGATTTTTCAAGTCATATTCGTGACGCTCGCCATGCTGGCGGGGCTGTCGATCGCATCTCCCGCGGTGCAGGCCCAGGCGGCCTTTGGCGGCGGCCCGGCGCATATCGCCGCGCTGCTGATGGCCGAAAGCACAGCGCCTGCGCCCGGCAAGGGCACGACCATCGCCTTTGCCATGAAGCCGGAAAAGGGTTGGCACGGCTATTGGGAAAATCCGGGCGATGCGGGCCTGGGCATGACCGTGACCTGGACCTTGCCCAAGGGCGTGACGATTGGCGCGCTGCGCTATCCGGTGCCCGAGACGCTGCTGATTTCGGGCCTGATGAACCATGTCTATGAAGGCCCCTATGCGGTGCTCGCCAATCTGGGCGTGGCGCCGGACGTGGCGGCCGGCACCCGCCTGCCGATCCGGGTGAAGGCGGAATGGCTGGCCTGCACCGACAAGATCTGCGTACCCGAAAGTGGTGAACTGGCGCTGGAACTGGTTGCGGGCGATGGCAAGGTGGTGCCGGCGATGCAGGCACGCTTCGATGGCTGGCGCGGCCATCTGCCCCGGCCGCTGGGCAGCGAGGCTATCTATCAGATCGTCGATGGCAAGCTGCGCCTGTCGGTGCCGTTCCCCGCCGATGCGCAGGCGCGCGAGGTTCACCTCTTCCCGCTGAGCGACGGGCTGGCCCGGTTCGCCGCCGCGCAGAAGGTCAGCCGCGAGGGCGACCGGCTGCTGGTCGAGACGCAGGCGGGCGAGGGTTTCAAGGGCGGCGCTGCGCAGGCGGTACTGCGGACCGGCGACCATGTCGGCTTCCTGCTGAGCGCCAAGCCCGGCGAGGTCGCGGCGATCGCGGCCAAGGGGCTGGCGGGCACGATATTGCTGGCGCTGGGCGGGGCGATATTGGGCGGGCTGCTGCTCAACGTCATGCCCTGCGTCTTCCCGATCCTGGGGTTGAAGGCACTGAGCCTGGCCAAGGCAGGTGGCGACGAGCGGGCGGCGCGGCGTGAGGCGCTGGCTTACACCCTTGGCGTGATCGTCGCCTGTCTGGCTTTGGGGAGCCTGCTGCTGGGGCTGCGCGCGGCGGGCAGCGCGGTCGGCTGGGCCTTCCAGTTGCAGGATCCGCGCATCATCCTGGCGCTGCTGCTGCTGGTCAGCGCGATCGCCTTCAACCTGGCTGGCCTGTTCGATTTGCCGGCCTTTGGCGGCGGTGGCAAGCTGGCGGGCAAGGGCGGCATGGTCGGCGCCTTCTGGACCGGCGCGCTGGTCGCCTTTGTCGCGACGCCTTGCACCGGGCCGTTCATGGGCGCGGCGATGGGCACGGCGCTGGTGCTTCCTTTGGGCGCAGCGCTGGCGATCTTTGCCGGCCTTGGCCTTGGTCTGGCGCTGCCTTTCCTGCTGCTTGCCTATCTGCCTGCGCTGCGCAATCGCCTGCCGCGTCCCGGCGCATGGATGGGCCGGTTGCAGCGCATCCTGTCGATCCCCATGTTCCTCACCGCGCTGGGCCTTGCTTGGCTGCTGGGTCAGCAACGCGGGGTCGGTGGCATGACCATCGGCCTTGGCGCGGCGCTGGCGTTGGTGCTGCTGCTCTGGTGGCTGGGCATGCGCCAGCGCACGGGGCGTGGCGGCTGGTTGCAGGTCGGCGTCGGCGCGGCGATCCTGCTGGTCGGTGCCGCGATGGCATTGCCCGCGCGCGCGCCGGCCGTTGCGGCAGCGGGAGAGGGGGGCGTCGTCGCCTTCGACGCGGAAAAGCTCGACGGGCTGCGCGCCGCGAACAAGCCGGTCTTCCTCTATTTTACCGCCGACTGGTGCCTGACCTGCAAGGCCAATGAGGCCGCCGCGATCGAGCGGGCGGAGGTGCGTGCAGCGTTCGAGAAGGCGGGCGTCACCGTCATGATGGGCGACTGGACCAATGCCGATCCGGCGATTACCCGCTTCCTCGAAGCGCAGGGCCGTTCGGGCGTGCCGCTCTACCTTTGGTACGCACCGGGCAAGGAGGCCCAGACATTGCCGCAGCTATTGACCCCGTCGACCCTCACCGGACTGGTGCGCTGATGGCCAAGATTCGCGCTGACCAGTTGCTCGTCGACAATGGCCTCGCCGAAAGCCGGGCGCGGGCGCAGGCGCTGATCCTCGCCGGCCTCGTCTATCTGGGCGACAAGAAGGTTGAGAAGGCGGGGCAGCAGGTGCCGGACGACGCCGAACTGGACGTGCGCGGCCGCGACCATCCCTGGGTCTCGCGCGGCGGCATCAAGCTGGCCCATGCGATCGACGAATATGGCATCGACGTCACCGGTTTCGTCGCGATCGACGTCGGCAGTTCGACCGGCGGCTTCACCGACGTGCTGCTGACCAAGGGCGCGGCAAAGGTCTACGCCGTCGACAGCGGCACCAACCAGCTAGCCTGGAAGCTGCGCTCCGACGATCGAGTCATCGTCCATGAACAGACCAGCGCGCGTATCCTGACCGACGCCCATATCCCTGAGCCGGTCGACATCATCGTGTGCGACGCCAGTTTCATCAGCCTGGCCAAGGTGCTGGAAAAGCCGATCGGCTTCGCCCGGCCCGGCGCGCAACTGGTCGCCCTCATCAAGCCGCAGTTCGAGGCAGGGCGCGAGGAAGTGGGCAAGGGCGGGGTGGTGCGCGATCCCGCCATCCACCAGCGCGTCTGCGACGAAGTCGCTGCCTGGGTTCGTGAGAAGGGCTGGGAAGTGCTTGGAATCACGACCAGTCCGATCACCGGACCGCAAGGAAATGTCGAATTTCTGATTCACGCGCGGCTTGGCGGATAATCGCGCCAGCTTCGTTACCCGCCCTGCGATACATTTTGACACATTCCATGCGGTTGTGTCCGTCACAAAGGCCCGTTAGCCCCTCGTCATGCGCTCGACCCTGCCTGTCATTCTCGTTGCCCTTTGTCTTGCCGGTTGCGGCGGAGAGAAGGAAAAGAAAGCTCGCCCGCCGGCGCTGGTGGAGGCGGTGGCGATTGCGCCCACCCGCTTCACCGACAATGTCGAGGCGGTCGGCACCGCACTCGCCAATGAGCAGGTGATATTGTCCGCGCCGGTGACCGAGCGGATCGACCTGCTGAACTTCACCGATGGCGGTTTCGTGTCCAAGGGGCAGGTGATCGCCCGCATGGCCGTGGGCCAGGAAAAGGCCGAGCTGGCTGCGGCCGAGGCAACCGCGCTACAGGCCGACCAGCAGTTGAAGCGCATCCAGGCGCTCAAGTCGCGCGGCTTTGCCACCGGTGCCACGGTCGAGCAGCAGATCGCGCTCGCCAGCAGCGCCCGCGCCAATGCCGACCTCGCCCGCGCGGGCATCGGCGACCGCACCATCCGCGCGCCGTTCAGCGGCTGGGTTTCCCTGCGCACGGTCTCGCCCGGCGCGGTCATCACCGCCGGCACCGCGATCGCCACGGTCAGCGACATTTCACGGATCAAGCTGGACTTCACCGTGCCCGAGACGCGGCTGTCGATGATCCGCGAGGGCATGCCGATCAAGGCACTGTCCGCGGCCTGGCCCGACCGGCCGTTCAATGGCACGATCGCAACGATCGACCCGGTGATTGATCCCGCTACCCGCGCCGTGCGGGTCCGGGCGATCATGCCCAATCCCGACAAGGCGCTGAAGCCCGGCATGCTGCTGACCGTCAGCGTCTTCTCGCGAGAGCGCCAGTCTCTGGGCGTGCCCGAACTGGCAGTGATCGGCGATGGCGACGAACGCTTCGTCTTCGTGCTGGACGGTCGCACCGCCAAGCGGACCAAGGTCGAAACCGGCATCCGCCAGAACGGCCTGGTCGAAATTCTGGGCGGCGTGAAGGCGGGCCAGCAGATCGTGACCGAAGGCGTGGTGAAGCTGACCGACGGCGCGCCGGTGCGCCTGGCCGGCGACAAGAAGGGTGATGACGACAAGGGCGGCAAGGCCGCCAAGGCCGCCGGCTAAGCCGATGCAGCTCTCCGATCTTTCGGTCCGCCGGCCGGTCTTTTCGGCGGTGGTTGCGGTGCTGATGTGCATCGTCGGCCTGGTCGGCTATTTCAGCCTGTCTGTCCGCGAATATCCCGATACCGATCCGCCGATCGTCTCGGTCGAAACCACCTATACCGGCGCCGCCGCGTCGGTGGTGGAAACCCGCATCACCCAGCAGATCGAGGATGCGGTCGCCGGCGTGCAGGGCATCCAGACCATCACCTCGACCTCGCAGGACGGCACGTCCAACATCAATATCGAGTTCGATCCCTCGCGCGACATCGACAGCGCCGCCAATGACGTGCGTGACCGTGTCGGGTCGGTGACGCAGGATCTGCCCGAGGATGCGCTGGCGCCCGAGATCCGCAAGGTGGATTCCGACGCGCGATCGATTCTGTTCCTCGCCTTCTCGCGCCCCGGCTGGTCGCCGATCCAGATCAGCGACTATCTCGACCGCAACATTGCCGACCGCTTCGCCGCGATCGACGGCGTCGCCCGCGTCACCATTGGCGGCGAGGCGCGTCCGTCGACGCGTATCTGGTTCAACGCGGAAAAGCTGGCCGCCTTCGGCCTGACCCCGGCCGATGTCGAGGCGGCGCTGCGCACCCAGAACGTCGAATTGCCCGCCGGCCGCTTTGAATCGAAGGATCAGAACCAGACGCTGCGCGTCGAGCGGCCCTTCGCCACGCCGGACCAGTTCGCGCAGCTGGTCGTGGGCCGGGGCGAGGATGGCTATCAGGTGAAGCTGGGCGATGTCGCCCGGATCGAGGAAGGGGCCGAAAACCCCTATAGCAGCTTCCGTTCCAACCAGGGCACGGCGATCGGCATCGGCATCATCCGCCAGTCGGGCGCCAACACGCTGGAAGTGGCGCAGAAGGCCAAGGCGCTGATCAAGGAGCTGGAGCCGACCCTGCCCAAGGGCATGCGCGTGGCCATCGGCACCGACGAATCCCTGTTCATCGAACGCGCGATCGACAATGTCTATGACACGCTGATCGAGGCGGCTCTGCTCGTCATCCTCGTCATCTTCCTGTTCCTGGGATCGGTGCGCGCGACGATCGTGCCGGCCGTGACGGTGCCGATCTGCCTGCTCGCCACCTGCGCGGTGATGTGGCTGCTGGGGCTGTCGATCAACCTGCTGACCCTGCTCGCTTTCGTCCTCGCCATCGGCCTGGTGGTCGACGACGCGATCGTGGTGCTGGAAAATGTCTATCACCGCGTCGAACAGGGCGAAGATCCGCTGGTCGCCGCCTATCTCGGCACGCGGCAGGTGGGCTTTGCCATCATCTCGACCACATTGGTCGTCTGCGCCGTGTTCGTGCCGGTCATGTTCCTGGCCGGCCAGACCGGCCTCTTGTTCCGCGAACTTGCCATCGCGATGATCGCGGCGATCGGCTTTTCGGGCTTCATCTCCTTGAGCCTCGCGCCGATGCTCTGCTCCAAGCTGCTGAAAAATGCCGAGCGTGGCCGGCTGGCGCGCTGGGTCGATGATCGCTTCCAGCGGATCGAGCATGGCTATGGCCGCTGGCTCGACTGGACCTTGAAGAAACCTCTGATGCCGCTGCTGGGCGTCGCGATCTTCCTGGGGGTCGCCTTCTTCCTCTTCACCCGCCTGCCGGCCGAACTGGCCCCGGCCGAGGATACCGGCGTGGTCGAGGCCAATGTCAACGCGCCCGAAGGCACCGGCTTCGACCGGATGATGGCCTATATGCAGAAGATCGAGAATGATCTCGCCTTCCTGCGCAAGGATGGCACGCTGCAGAATCTGGTGATCCGCACACCCGGCGGCTTCGGCACCACCGACGATTATAACAACGGCAATGTCATCGCCTTCCTGCGGCCGTGGGAAGACCGGACCATCACCACGGCGGAAGTCGCGACCATCATCAACAAGGTGATCGCCGACCAGCCGGGCGTGCGCGGCAATGCCGCGCCGCGATCGGGCCTGGGCCGTGGTCGCGGCCTGCCGGTCAATATCGTGCTGGCCGGCTCCACCTATGAGGGGCTGGTGGCGGCGCGCGACCGCATCATGCTGGCGGCGGCGAGCTATCCGGGGCTCATCAACCTCGACAGCGATTATAAGGAAACCAAGCCGCAGATGCGGATCGAGACCGATCTGCAGCGCGCCGGCGACCTGGGCGTGTCGGTGAACGATGTCAGCCAGGCGCTGCAAAGCCTGCTCGGTTCGCGCCGGGTCACCACCTATGTCGACCGCGGCGAGGAATATCGCGTGCTGGTGCAGGCGGAGCGGGACGGGCGCCAGACGCTCGCTGATCTGGAACGTATCCAGGTGCGCAGCCGCAGTGGCGTGCTGGTGCCGCTGTCGGCGGTCGTGACCGTGCGCGAAGTGGCCGGGCCGCGTCAGCTCAACCGTTACAACAAGCTGCGCGCCATCACCCTGACCGCCGCGCTGGCGCCGGGGACGTCGCTGGGGCAGGGGCTGGCCTTCCTGGAGGATCAGGCGCGTCAGTCGCCCGAGGTGCTGGCGATCGGCTATCGCGGCGAAAGCCAGTCGCTGCGTGAGACCGGCGGGTCAATCTGGATCGTCTTCGGCCTCACCATCCTGATCGTCTATCTGTTGCTCGCGGCCCAGTTCGAAAGCTTTATCCATCCCGGAGTCATCATCGCGACGGTGCCGCTGGCGGTGGCGGGCGGTGCGCTGGGCCTGGCGATCACCGGCGGGTCGATCAACCTCTACAGCCAAATCGGCATCGTCATGCTGGTCGGCCTGGCGGCCAAGAATGGCATCCTGATCGTCGAGTTCGCCAACCAGCTGCGCGACGAGGGGATGGAGATTGCCGAGGCGATCCGCGAGGCGGCCAAGCGGCGTCTGCGCCCGATCCTGATGACGTCGATAGCGACCGTCATCGGCGCGGTGCCGCTGGTGCTGCGCGGCGGGGCCGGTGCGGCGGCGCGCCATTCGATCGGCGTGGTCATCGTGTTCGGCGTCAGCCTGGCGACGCTCATCACCCTGTTCCTCATTCCCATTTTCTATTCGCGCGTTGCCAAGCGCACGGTTTCTCCGCAAACCGTTGGTCGCAAACTGGATTCGGCGCTCAAGGATTCGCCCGAACCCGCCGAATAGCTTGGAGCTGCGTTGCCGATGAACGAGATCGCGTCCCAGGGTCAGTTGCGTCTTGCCTATCTGCGCTGGGCGTTGGTCACGGTGCCCGCGATCGTCTTTCTCGGCTTCCTGTCGGGCAGGCTCGCCAATAGCGGTTTTGGCAATCGCTGGTTCGCCTCGCTCAACCTGCCGGCGCTGATGCCGCCGGGCTGGGCCTTCGGCGTCGCCTGGACGATCCTCTATATACTAATGGCGCTGGCCTTCGCGATCGTGCTGCATGCGCGCGGGGCCAGGGGGCGGGGGGCGGCGGTCGCGCTGTTCCTGGTGCAACTGGCGCTCAACCTTGCCTGGTCGCCGCTCTTCTTTCGCGCGCATCAGGTGGGGGCGGCGCTGGGGCTGATCATGGTGCTGGCGCTGCTGGTGGCGCTGACCGCCGCCCTGTTCTGGCGGATACGTCCCTTTGCCGGTGCGTTGATGTTGCCCTATCTGGTCTGGCTGGTCTTTGCCTCCTACCTCAACTATGAGGTCGGCCGCCTGAACCCGGATGCGCACAGGCTTGTCGCGCCGGCACTCCAGACCCAGATATGATTTCGGCGCATCCACGCGCCTGATACGAGGATAGACGATCATGCAGAGCGAGAACCGCTTTTTCGACGACCTGGCCAAGCTGGTGAACGGCGCTGCCGGCACGGTCGCGGGCATGACCCGCGAGTTCGAATCCAATGCGCGCGAACGCGCCAAGGAATGGATCGGCGGCGTCGACTTCGTCAGCCGCGAGGAATTTGACGCGGTCAAGGCGATGGCCGCCGCCGCGCGCGAGGAAGTCGAACTGCTCAAGGCCCGCCTCGACGCGCTGGAAGGCAAGGCGCCCGAGCCGGTCACCAAGACCGTGCGCGCCGCCAAGACGAAAGCTGTGGATAAGGATGCGGGCGCCGAGTAAGCGCCCTGTCCTTTCGCCGCTTGCGGTGATAAAGGCGCGCCGATGATGGATAGCGACGAATTTGAGAATGGCGGCCATGAGGCCGCGCCGATCGACATGCTGGCGGCCTTTTACGAGGCGCATGGCTGGAGCTATGAGCAGGTCGGCGAGGATGAGATCGTCGCGAGCACCCAGGGGTCGTGGGCGCAATATGAGCTGCGCGGCATCTGGCGCGACGAGGATCAGGTGCTGCAGCTGCTGGCGCTGCCCGACATCCGCGTCAATGACGACAAGCGCGCCGTCATCTACGAGACGCTGGGCCTGATCAACGAACAGCTCTGGCTCGGCCATTTCGAGCTGTGGTCGTCGAGCGGCATCATCCTGTTCCGCCATGGCGCCTTGCTGGGGCAGGGCGGCACGCTGACGCTGGACCAGGCGCAGGTGCTGATCGAGACCGCGATCGACGAGTGCGAGCGTTTCTATCCGGTGTTCCAGTTCGTCCTGTGGGGCGGCAAGAGCCCGAGCGAGGCGATCAGCGCGAGCCTGATCGAAACCCGCGGCGAAGCCTGACATATCTGCCTGAAAGCCTGACCATGACCATTGCCTGCTGGCCCGAACATCTTTTCCTTGTCGGCTGCGGCAACATGGCCGGGCAGATGCTGACCCGCTGGCTGGCGTGCGGGCTCGACCCCGCCCGCGTCACCGTGCTGCGGCCGAGCGGAAAGCCGGTGGCGCAGGGCGTGACCGTCGTCACCGCCTATCCCGACGCGCTGCCGGCCGGCACCACCGTGCTGCTGGGCATGAAGCCCTATCAGATCGCCGATGTCGCGGCCGGGCTTGCGCCGTTGCTGACGGCGGAGACGCGGCTGGTGTCGATCCTGGCGGGAACACCGATCGCCGACCTGCGCCGGCATTTCCCGGCGCCGCGTGATGTCGTCTGCGCCATGCCCAACCTGCCGGTCGGGCTGGGCGAGGGGGTGGTTGCGCTCTACACCGATGCGGCGACGGATGCGGCGGCCAAGGCCGACATTGCCGCGCTGATCGCGCCGCTGGGCCTGGCCGAATGGATGGGGGGCGAAGCCCTGTTCAATCAGGTGACGGCTCTGTCGGGCTGCGGCCCGGCCTTCCTGTTTCGCTTCATCGATGCGCTGTCGCGCGCCGGCGAGGCGCTGGGCATTCCCGCCGATCAGGCCGCACGCATGGCGCTGGCCACGGTGCAGGGATCGGCGAACATGGCGGCGCGCGCCAGCGTCAGCCCGGCCACCCTGGCGGATCAGGTCGCCAGCCCCGGCGGCATGACGCGCCAGGGCCTCAATGTGCTGGACGCCGACAATCGCCTGCTCGACCTTCTGACCGACACGCTGGTCGCCGCGCGCGATCGGGGTGCGGCGATGGCGCGGGGCGAATAGGGACGGTTCCGGTCGGCGCCATTATCCGTTAAGGGGGCGCGATCGATATACGGAGTCCGTTCATGCTGTCCCCCGAAACCCCCATCCTGCTGCTCACCACCGGTGGCACGATCGACAAGGTCTATTTCGACGCCCTGTCCGACTATCAGGTCGGCGAGACGGTGATGGCCAAGCTGTTGCAGGTGGCGCGGGTCAAGCGGCCCTTCCGCATCGAGGAAATCACCCGCAAGGACAGCCTGGAGCTGGACGACACGGATCGCGCGCTGATCGCCGCCCGCGTCGCCGCCGCGCGTGAGAAGCATATCGTCATCACCCATGGCACCGACACCATGACCGAGACGGCCAAGCTGTTGCAGGACATTCCCGGCAAGACCGTCGTGCTGGTCGGTGCGCTGGCGCCGGCGCGCTTTGGCGAGAGCGATGCGAGCTTCAACCTTGGCATGGCTTTCGCCACCGCGCAGGTCGCCGAGCCGGGCGTCTACATCACCATGAGCGGATCGGTTTTCCGCGCCGACAAGGTGGTCAAGGACCGCGCCAAGGGCGCCTTCGTCCCGACCGGCGAGTAAGGCGGGCCAGCGGGGCGGCTGAAACCTTTGCCCGCTCTCCGGCATTGTTGCCCCCACGGGGTGACAAAGAGGAGAGACTATATGGCAGATTATCAGGAACGCCCGGCGCCCACGACCACCATCATCGAAAAGCGCAGCGGCGGCGGTGGCACGACCATCGCGATCCTGCTGCTGGTCGTGGTGGTGGCTGTTGCCGCCTTCTTCCTGATCAGCAGCCAGACCCGCAAGGATGATGCGGTGTCGAGCGCGGCGAGCCAGGTCGGTCAGGCCGCGAGCGATGTCGGCGACGCCGCCAAGGATGCCGCCGACAGCGTGAAGGGCAATTGATCCAAAGGGCCAGCTTCCACAGCGAAGCCGGCCCTTTTTCAGACCATGATCCTGTCGAGGGCGGCGCAGAAGGCCTGCATGTCGGCCATGGAACCGACAGTGACGCGCGACATGGTGGGCCAAGGCGCCCAGTTGCGGCCGATGCCGACACCCGCCGCCAGAAACTGGGCCTGCACGCCGGCCGCCGGCTTGCCCCAGTCGACCATGAACATGTTGGCGTCCGACGGAATGAATTTGACCCCGCGCTTGGTGAGATGGGCGAAGGTGAAGTCGCGCGCGGCGATCATCTCGGCCCGGCGCTGCTCGATCAGCGCCTTCTGCGTCAGCGCCACCGTGCCGCACACGACCGAGGGCAGGGGCAGGTTGGTCGACATGCGCTTGCCGTCGTAGCGCATCATCCTGGCATGCAGGTCCGGCCGCGCGATGGTGGCGCCCAGCCGCATGCCGGCCATGCCGAACAGCTTGGAGAAGGTGCGCAGCACGATCACGTCCTTGCCCTGCGCAACCAGCGGCGCGGCCGACTGGCCGTGCGAGAAATGGAGATAGGCTTCGTCCACCAGGACGATCGATCCGGCCGGCTTGTTGGCGACCAGCCATTCGATGTCGGCCACCGGCGTCAGCGTGCCGGTGGGGTTGTTGGGCGAGCAGATATAATAGAGGCCGGCGTCCGGATTGGCCGCCAGCATCGCCTTCACGTCATGACGATAATCGGGCGTCAGTGGCACCTTCGTCACCTTGGCGCCGGCCCATTCCGCCGTGCCCCAGGGCTGTTCATAGCTGACATCGGCGGTCACCAGCCCCTTTTGCGGCGAGCAGAAGGCGACGACGATGCGCGAGAGCGGATCGCTGGACCCCGGCCAGGGCAGGACATGATCGACCGGCACGCCCTCGATCGTGGCGAGCGTCTTCTTGAAGTCGGTGACTTCGGTGCCGGGGTGATAGAAATTGGCGTGGGACACGATCTTCGCCGCGGCAGCCTGGGCGACGGGGAAGGGGCCGGTCCAGCATTCGTTGGAGCCGATCCGCACCTTGGGGAAATTGCCTTCTTCCGGGCCGTCATTGCGCTGCGCCCAGACCGGGGTGCCGGCGGTGGCGACCGCCACGCCCGCGCCCAGCACGCCCAATATGCGGGCGGCGTCGCGGCGCGAATAGCCGCGCTGGATCAGATCCTGCTGCGCGTCATTCTGGTCGTTCATGGCTATTCCCCTATGCGTCCTGAAGAACGGTTCGGGGGAGTCAACGGACGAGGGCGGGATTCCCGCAATGGCCCCGCCGTAACGAAGAAGGGCGCCCCCTGGGAGGGCGCCCTTCGTCATGTTTCAGCCTGTTCAGGCGAAGCGATCAGCCTTCGACCTTGGCATATTTCGGCGCGGCCTCATTGAGGATGCGCAGGATCTTCTGCAGCGCAGTGGGCTCGTCGGTCTCTTCCATCGCGGCGAGTTCGCGGGCGAGGCGGCTGGAAGCAGCCTCGAAGATCTGGCGCTCGGAATAGCTCTGCTCGGGCTGGTCGTCGGCACGGAACAGGTCGCGGGTCACTTCGGCGATCGACACCAGGTCGCCCGAATTGATCTTCGCTTCATATTCCTGGGCGCGGCGCGACCACATGGTGCGCTTGACCTTGGGCTTGCCCTTCAGGGTTTCCATCGACTCCTCCAGCGTCTTGTTGGAGGACAGCTTGCGCATGCCGACGCCTTCGGCCTTGTTGGTGGGAACGCGCAGCGTCATGCGCTCCTTTTCGAAACGGAGCACATACAGCTCCAGTTCCATGCCCGCGATCTGCTCCTTTTGGAGTTCGATCACACGGCCCACGCCGTGCTTGGGGTAAACGACATAATCACCAACGTCAAAGGACAGCGCCTTGGCAGCCATTTGAAACCTTTCTATTCAACCGGGGAACGGGCCGTCGCGGGGCAGGTGCAGCAGGGGCACGAGTCGGGGAAAGTCCGCGGCGTCACCGTCAAGACATGATGCGAATACTCCAGGACGAACGCGACCATGTTCGTCCGCTGGGCGCTATTTAGCAGATTCGTAACAAAATTGCCACCCCCGGACACAAAGTCTGGGGGTGCGGCACAAAATGGGACGCTGCGCCTTGATGGCGCAGGATAATATCGATCAGCTGCCCTCGCCGGGTTCAGGCGAGAAGAACTGCTCCAGCTTGTTCTCTACGCCGCTCATCGCGTCGGCGTCAGCCGGGGCTTCGCCCTTGACCGTGATGTTGGGCCATTCGGCCGAATATTTGGTGTTGAGTTCCAGCCACTTTTCGAGGCCGTTCTCGGTGTCGGGCAGGATAGCCTCGGCCGGGCATTCCGGTTCGCACACGCCGCAGTCGATGCACTCGTTGGGATTGATGACCAGCATGTTCTCGCCCTCGTAGAAACAGTCCACGGGGCAGACCTCGACGCAATCCATATATTTGCAGCGGATGCAGTTGTCGGTCACGACATAGGTCATTGTAGGGCACTCTTTGGGTTGCGACAGCGGCGGCCCTGCTATGCCCGGCGCGCGCGAAGGTCAATGAGGATAATGTTGACGGGGGCGTAGGGGCGGTTTTGTGCTGTCGGCAGCGCAGATGGTCGGTCGGGCCGCCCGTTCGAGCGGCCCGAGCCATTGTCAGTTGCGCACGTCGGATTCGGTGACGGGCGAGATCTTGATTTCGACGCGGCGGTTGGCGGCCTTGCCTTCCTCGGTCGCATTCGACGCGATCGGCTGGGTTTCGCCAAAGCCGCGCGTGGCGATGCGCGCCGACTGGACGCCATGGCTGGTCAGATAACCGGCGACCGACTGGGCGCGGCGTTCCGACAGCGTCTGGTTATAGGCGTCCGACCCGTCGCTGTCGGTATGGCCATATACGTCGATATAGGTCTTGGGATATTGCGACAGGATCGAGGATACCTCGTCCAGCGTGGGGCGGAACTGCGGCTGGACGCTGGCGTCGTTGAACGCGAAGGTGATGCCCGAGGGCATGCGCAGCAGCAGGTCGTCGCCCTGGCGGATCACGTCGACGCCGCTGCCGGCGGTCTGCTGGCGCAGCTTGCGTTCCTGTTCGTCCATATAGGAGCCGATGCCGGCGCCCGCGATCGCGCCGATGCCGGCGCCCAGGATCTTTTCGGTGCGGTCATGCCGGCCGCCGACAAGATCGCCCAGCAGATAACCGCCCAGCGCGCCGCCAATGCCGCCGATCGCCGCCTTCGACATGCGCTTCTGCCCGGTTTCCGGGTCGGTGGTGCAGGCGGTGGTGGTCAGCATCGCGGCCAAGCCGGCGGCCATCATGATCCGGTGCGAAATCCTCATTCTTCTATTCCCTTGTCCTTGGCATCCGCGTGGATGGATGCCTCCCTAATAACCCAGGCGATGGATTGTTCCACAAGTGAACTGAACGGGCGATGATGGGATGGTTGTGAAAACGAAAGAATAAAGGTTATAGGGGAGGAGACCACCATGGCCACGATCCCCCCTCCCGCTCCGACGCCCTTCCCCTGGGTAGACCTCATCATCATCCTGGCGCTGGTCGCTCTGAACGGCGTCTTCGCGATGTCGGAGCTGGCCATCGTGTCCGCGCGCAAGCCACGGCTGCAGGCGATGGAGAAGGCGGGCAAGCGCGGCGCCAAGTCGGCGTTGCAGCTGGCGGCGGACCCAGGCAAGTTCCTGTCGACCGTCCAGATCGGCATCACCCTGATCGGCATCATTTCGGGCGCCTATTCGGGCGCCAGCCTTGGCGGGCCGACCGGCGAGCGGCTGGCGGCGCTGGGCCTGTCGCCCAATATGGCGGAAAATCTTGGCTTTGCGCTGGTCATCGGCCTCACCACCTATGCCTCGCTGATCATTGGCGAGCTGGTGCCCAAGCAGTTCGCGCTGCGTCAGCCCGAGCCGATCGCCGTGCTGGTGGCGACGCCGATGCTGTATCTGGCCAAGCTGACCGCGCCGGTGGTGTGGGTGCTCGACAAGTCGAGCGGCCTGATCTTCAAGCTGCTGGGGCTGGACCGCGAATCCGAACATCATGTCACGGTCGAGGAACTGCATCTGATCGTCGCCGAGGCGAGCCGGTCGGGCATCATCGAGGAAAGCGAGCGGGCGATCATCTCCGGCGTGGTGCGGCTGGCCGACCGGCCGGTGCGCGAGGTGATGACCCAGCGCATGGATGTCGACTGGATCGACATCAACGCCGATGAGGACACGATCCGCCTGCGCCTGCTGGAAACGCCGCATACCCGCCTGCCGGTGGGGCGCGGATCGGTGGAGGACATTATCGGCATCGTCCAGGCGCGCGACATCATGACCGCGCTATTCCGGGGCGAGGCGCTGAATATCGAGGCGCTGCTGCGCAAGGCGGAGGTCGTGCCTGACCAGGTCGACGCGATGGATGCGCTGGAAGTGCTGCGCAAGTCCGACGTGCCGATGGTGATGGTGCATGACGAATATGGGCATTTCGAGGGGATCGTGACCCCGGCCGACCTGCTGTCCGCGATCGCCGGCCATTTCGCGTCGGACCGCGACGTCTATGACGAGCCGGACATGGTCGAGCGCGAGGATGGCAGTCTGCTGGTGTCGGGGCAGATGCCGATCGACCAGCTGGCCGAGAAGATCGACATCAACCTGTCCGAGGACCGCGATTATGCGACGGTCGCGGGCCATGTGCTGTGGCTGCTCAAGCGCCTGCCGGAAGTCGGCGACTATGCCGAGGATCAGGGCTGGCGCTTCGAGATTGTCGACATGGACGGACGCAAGATCGACAAGCTGCTGGTCGCGCAGCTCTGACCGTGGCGGCGACGGCGCTCGATGCGGTCGATCGCCTGGCGCTGCGCCTGCTGGAAGAGAAGGATGGCCTGGCCGTGCTGGGCCTGTGCGGGGCGCAGGGCAGCGGCAAGAGCACATTGGCGCAGGCGCTGCATGCGCGCATGGGCGCGCGGGGCGTGGCGAGCGCGATCCTGTCGATCGATGATCTGTATCTGACGAAGGCTGAGCGGGAAGCGCTGGCGCAGGACGTGCATCCGCTGCTGCGGACGCGGGGCGTTCCGGGGACGCATGATGTCGCGCTGGGACTGCGGGTGCTGGACGCGCTGGCGGCGGGGCAGGCGGCGTGCTTGCCGCGGTTCGACAAGGCGGTGGATGATCGCTTGCCTGAAAGCGCGTGGCCGGAGGCAGGGGCGGGGCTGCGGCTGCTGATCCTGGAGGGCTGGTGCGTGGGCGCGCGGGCGCAGGAGGCAGGCGCACTGGATGCCCCGGTCAACGCGCTGGAGCGGGACGAGGATGGCGACGGGCGCTGGCGGCGCTTCGTCAATGCGGCGCTGGCGGGGGACTATCAGGCGCTGTTCGGGCGGATCGATGCGCTGGCGCTGCTGGCGGCGCCGGGGTTTGACGTGGTGCAGGGCTGGCGGACGCAGCAGGAGGCGGAATTGCGCGCGGCCGGTGGCGGCAGTGCGGTGATGAGCGATGAAGAGGTCGCCCGCTTCATCCAGCATTATGAGCGGCTGACCCGGCATATATTGGACGAGATGCCGGCGCGGGCCGATCTGGTCGTGGAACTGGATGCCTGGCGCGGCGTGACGGCGGTTCGCAGCCGATAGCCGAAAAGGGCGCCGCCACCGGCCGCGCCCTTCCTGAAATTTACTGCGCTGCGTTCTCGGCCGGGGCTTCGGTCGCGTTGGCGGCATTGTCGCCGCCTTCGGCCGGGGCGGCATTGTCGGCCGCAGCGGGCGCGGCATCGGCGGCGGGCAGGGGGAGGTTGGACCCCTGGGTGTTCAGCCAGGCGATCAGGTTGGCGCGATCGGCCGGGTTGGAGAGGCCGGCAAAGGTCATCTTGGTGCCGGGGGCAAATTCACGCGGGCTCTTCAGCCAATGATCGAGATTGTCGAAGCTCCATTCGCCGCCCTTGCTCTTGAGCGCTTCGGAGAAGGCGAATCCGCCCTTGCCCTGGCCGATGCCTTCGCCGACGGTGGCGTAGAGATTGGGACCGATGCCGTTGGTGCCGCCCTGATTGACGGTGTGACAGGCGGCGCATTTCGCGAACACCTTTTCGCCGGCCGCGACATCCGCGCTGGCGAGCAGGGTGTTGAGGCCGGGGCCGCTGTCGCCGCCACCTTCGCCTTCCACCTCGACGCCCTCGATCGCATAGCCCATCTTTTCGGGCCGTTCATCGTGGAAATATTTGGAACTGACGATCGCGCCACCCAGCGCGATGATGCCTGCAAACAACGCCCACCCTGCAACGGTGTTGAATCGATCGCCCATCCGCAGATTTCCCTCGCATCTTTGTTATGGAGGCTGTCGTGCGCTCCCCCACTTAAGCACTTGCCATAATGGGGGATAGGCCGGGGTGCAACCCGCCGTGGCGCTTTTCGAGCGGTGCCGCCCCGCCGATGCTTGCGCGCGATCCCCCAACTGCCTAAGCGCGCAGGCACGCATGGAAAATTATCCCGCCCCCGCTCGCGCGCTGGTCGCCGACATGTCGCAAAAGGCCGCTGCCGATCCGGCGCGCGCCGTCGCCTATCAGGGCGCGCCCGGTGCCAATTCGCACCTGGCCGCGCTTGGCTACGCCCCCGATTGCGTGCCGCTGCCCAGCTTTGCGTTCGAGGATGCGATCGACGCGGTGCGGGGTGGCCTTGCCGCCCGAGCGATCATTCCGATCGAAAACAGCCTGCACGGCCGCGTCGCCGACATGCATTTCCTGCTGCCCGAATCCGGGCTGCACATCGTCGACGAATATTTCCTGCGCATTCGCCACTGCCTGATGGCGCCCGACACGGTGCCGGTGAAGAGCGCGATCAGCCATCCGCAGGCGCTGGGCCAGTGCCGCCATTATCTGCGCGAGCGCGGCATCCAGCCGGTCGCCTATGCCGACACCGCCGGCGCCGCCGCGCTGGTGGCGGAGACGCGGGCGCCGGGCGAGGGGGCGATCGCCCCCTATCTGGCCGCCGAAATCTATGGCCTGCGCCTGATCGCCGAGAATATCGAGGATAGCGACGACAATATGACCCGCTTCCTGGTGCTGGCGCGCGAGCCCAAGGCACCGGCGGCGGGCGTCGGCCCGGTCATGACCACCTTCCTGTTCGAAGTGAAGAATATCCCGGCCGCGCTCTACAAGGCGATGGGCGGCTTTGCGACCAATGGCGTCAACATGACCAAGCTGGAAAGCTACCAGCGCGGCGCCAGCTTTGCCGCGACCGAATTCTATTGCGATATCGAAGGGATGCCGGGCGACCCGGCGGTCGACCGCGCGCTCGCCGAGCTGGAATTCCACACCAAATGGGTGCGCGTACTGGGCAGCTACCGCCAGGCCCGCCCCCGCACCTGAATGGTGCGCCCGGCATAGGGCGGTTTCAGGGTCACTCCTGGGTCTCTCCAGGGTCACATCGCGAAGTTCACAGTGTCGTGGCGCGACGATATCGGCGTTTTCCGGCCTTTTCGCGCCTGCCGCGCACCGCCGACGCGCCTGTTGGATCACATCCGGGTCATTGCGAAGCGCCATCCGGGTCATGGTGGCGCGCCTGTTGGGTTGCGGGGGTGGCGGCGCATCGGTGCGTGTGCAAGGGCGGGATCGCGGCTGCTCCATCGCGGAGGATAGATCAGAAATTAGCCGAGTAGGAAAGCGGGGTGGATTTGCGCCCTGAAAAGACGGCCAGTTCAGATCATCGCCGTTCGCGCAGTCTATTATCAGGGTTCTCCCCGATGGTTTCGATCGCCTGGCAAATTAGCTTCTTTCGACGAATCCGCCGAAATCCTGCAAGGCCATGGCGGGGCCAGTCGAACGGGCGTCCCGTTTCGGCGTACCTAAATGATCGGAGCTACGGATGACCGAAACGATCCTTCCTTACCCGCAGACGGATACCCATTTTTCCGGTCGGGTCGGTCGAACCTATGCGGATTCCGAGGCTGTCGTGCCCGATGTGCCGCAGGCGCCGGACGGGGCGCCCAATGTGCTGCTGGTGCTGCTGGACGATGTCGGATTCGGCCATGCTTCGACCTTTGGCGGTCCGGTCAACACGCCGACCCTGGAAAAGCTGGCGAAGCAGGGTATCCGCTATAATCGCTTCCACACCACCGCGCTCTGTTCGCCAACCCGCGCGGCGATCCTGTCGGGCCGGAACCATCATTCGATGCACACCGGCATCATCATGGAATTGGCGACCGGTTTTCCCGGCTATGACGGCCGCTGGCCGGAAAACGCCGCCTGCGTGGCGCAGACACTGCGGCTCAACCATTACAACACCGCCGCCTTCGGCAAATGGCATAACACGCCCGATTTCGAAACCAGCCCGGCCGGCCCCTTCGATCGCTGGCCGACCGGCCATGGCTTTGAATATTTCTATGGTTTCATGGGCGGCGAAACCAATAATTGGGATCCGCCGTTGATCGAAAACACGCTGCCGATCGAAAAGCCCGAGGGCGATGACAATTATCATCTGAGTTCGGCCATGGCCGACAAGGCGATCGCCTGGATCAGCAGCCAGAAGGCCAGTGCGCCGGACAAGCCCTTCTTTGCCTATTGGGCGCCCGGCGCCGCCCATGCCCCGCATCACAGCCCCAAGGACTATGCCGACAAGTATAAGGGCCAGTTCGATCAGGGCTGGGACAAGGTGCGCGAGGAAACGCTAGCGCGACAGATCAAGCTGGGGGTGGTGCCGGAGGGCACGCAATTGACACCCCGGCCGGATTCGATGCCGGCCTGGGACGATTGCAGCGCCGACGAGAAAAAGCTCTACGCGCGCATGCAGGAGGTCTTTGCCGGCTTCCTGGAGCATGTCGATGCGCAGCTAGGCCGGGTTGTTGAAGCGCTGGAGATGATGGGGCTGCGCGACGATACGCTGATCATCTATGTCGTCGGCGACAATGGCCCGAGCGCCGAAGGTACGCTGACGGGCACGGTCAACAACATGAAATCGCAACATGGCTATCCTGACGATGTTCAGGAAATGCTGAAAGTGATCGACGAGATCGGCAACACCGAGCATGAAAATCACTATCCGGTGTCCTGGTGCTGGGCCGGCTCCTCGCCCTTCCAATGGTGCAAGCAGGTCGCATCGCACTTTGGTGGTACGCGCAACGGCATGGTGATGAGCTGGCCCAGTCGCATTGCCGATCAGGGCGGCCTACGCAGCCAGTTCCATCATGCGATCGACATCGTGCCGACCATATTGGAAGCGGCCGGCGTGACCGAGCCGATCTCCATCAACGGCGTGCCGCAAAAGCCGATCGAAGGCGTCAGCATGGCCTATAGCTGGGGCGATGCGGCCGCGCCCTCGACCCGGCAGACGCATTATTTCGAGATGTTCGGCAACCGCGCCCTCTATCATAATGGCTGGGTCGCAGGCGCGCGCCATGGCAAGTTGCCCTGGCAGACCTCCGGTTCCTCGCCCGATTTCGACAGCGATACATGGGAACTTTACAATATCGACGAGGATTTCAGCCAGGCCAATGATCTGGCCGAAAAGGAACCGGCCAAACTGCGCGAATTGCAGGACATGTTCTGGGCCGAGGCGGCGAAATATAATGTCCTGCCGCTCGACGATCGCTTTGTCGAACGGGCCGACGTCAATCTGAAGCCCAGTTATCTGCGCGGCAAGAAACAGTTCATCTACCTGCCGGGCACGACGCGCATTCCCGAACCCGCCTCACCGCCGACCAAGAATATCAATCACACCATCGCGGCCGAAGTGGAGATACCGCAAGCGGGCGGTGACGGTGTGCTTGCCTGCTGCGGCGGCGAGGCTGGCGGCTACAGTCTCTTCATGAAGGACGGCACCCTCTATTGGGAGCATAATTGGTTCAATACCGAGCGCTATCGCGTGGCATCGAATGACAAGATCCCGGCGGGGCACCATGTGCTTTCGGTGCAGATCGAATGCGACAAGGAAGGTGAGTTCGCCACCGGCGGCAAGGCGACCTTGCGGCTCGGCGAGACGGTGGTCGGCGAAGGACGCTTCGAGCAGCAGGTCGGCGCACGCTTCACCGTGGGTGAAAGTTTCGATATCGGGTGCGATTTGATCACGCCGGTTTCGAAGCTCTACAAGAGCCCGGCCAAGTTCAACGGCACGATCAAGCGGGTGCTGGTCGACATCAGCGATGTCGAGTTTGACGATCTGGCCCACCAGGTGAAGATCGCCATCGCGACACAATGAACTGCCGGCGGCGACTTGCCGGCGTTCGGCAAGTCGCCAACCCCTCCGCTTCCGCTCCCCCGCATTCACCGCTATAGCCCCGCCATGGTCGCAGCCATCCTCTTGTCCGCGCTGGCGATGACGCTGATCGTCGGGGTGCGCTATCTGATTGCCAGTGGCGGTTTTGCGCTGGCGACAAGGCTGCGGCAGCCGGGCCTCTATCGCGGGCAGGGGCGGCAGATCGGGCGGGAGATTGGCTGGTCGCTGGCGTCCGCCGCCATCTATGGCATCCCCGCCGGGGTCGTCGCCTGGGGCTGGCAGGCGCGGGGCTGGACGCGCATCTATGAGGATGTCGGCCGCTATCCGCTCTGGTATCTGCCGGTGTCGGTGCTGCTCTATCTCGCCGCGCATGACACATGGTTCTACTGGACGCACCGGTGGATGCACGCGCCCCGGCTGTTCCGCATCGCCCATGCCGTCCATCATGCCAGCCGGCCACCGACCGCCTGGGCGGCGATGAGCTTTCACCCGTGGGAGGCGCTGACCGGGGCGGTGGTGATCCCGGCTTTGGTCTTCCTGATCCCGATCCATGTCGGCGCGCTGGGCGTGGTGCTGTCGATCATGACGATCATGGGCGTGTCCAACCATATGGGGTGGGAGATGTTTCCGCGCTGGATGGTGCGCGGGCCGATTGGCCGCTGGCTGATCACCGCCAGCCATCATCAGCGGCATCATGAACAATATCGGTGCAATTATGGCCTCTATTTTCGCGTCTGGGACCGGCTGTGCGGCACCGACCGGGGGCTGGGGGATTTCGGGCGTGATTTCAGGAAGGAACAGGCGTGATCGGTCGGGTGGTGTTTGCAGCGGTGGCGTTGATCGGACTGGCGGGGGCGGCGCCGATGGACCTGGCCCAGCCGATCAGCATGACGGCCGAGGGGCTGCGATCGGCCAAGGGGCGCATCCTGATCTGCGTGGCGCGATCGGCCGACTTTTTTCCCGATTGCAGCAAGGATCCCGACAAGCGCCACCTGATCGTGGCGACGACGGGCAATGCCATACCGCTCGGTAATCTGGCGCCGGGCGACTATGCAATCGCGATCATCCATGACGAAAATGGCAATGGCAAGCTGGACACCTTTGCCGGCATTCCGCGCGAAGGGGTGGGCTTTTCGCGCAATCCGGTGCTGCGCTTTGGCGCGCCCAGCTTCCGGTCGGCCGAGTTCGTGGTGAGCGGCGCGCCGGTGCGGCAGGCGATCCGGCTCAAATATTTCCTGTAAGGCGGCGCGCGCGCCCCGACTTGTCCAGCAGGGGTGACGCCCCACATAAGGCGCTGTATGACGGCGGCGACTAACCGCATTGCAGGAGAATGAAGCGTGGCGACCCTGGGACTGAGCGAGGCCGACAAGGCGGCCGTGGAGGCGTTTCGCCAGGATGTGGTGGAGCCTTCGCGCACGAGCCTGGTGATCGTCGACTTCTGGGCCGAATGGTGCGGCCCGTGCAAGCAGCTGGCGCCGGTGATCGAGAAGGTGTGCGCCGACTATGCCAGCAAGGGCGTCAAGCTGGTGAAGGTGAATGTCGATGAAAATGGCTTCATCGCCAGCCAGTTCCGCGTCCAGTCGATCCCGACCGTCTATGCCGTGTTCCAGGGCCAGCCGGTCGCGGACCTGAGCCAGGCGCGGACCGAGGGGCAGTTGAAGCAATATCTCGACCAGCTGCTGAGCCAGTTGCCGATCGAATCGGACGAGAAGGCGCAGGCGGAAGAGATTGCGCCGCTGATCGCGATGGGCGAGGAGATGCTGGCCGGCGGCGAGGCGGAGCGGGCCTTGTCGGTGTTCCAGCAGATTGCCGACATCGCGCCGGACAATGCCGAAGTGCTGAGCGGCCTGCTGCGCGCGCTGGTGGCGCTGGGGCAGCTGGACGAGGCCGATGCGCTGCTCGCCGAACTGCCCGCCGAGATGCAGAAGGACCAGGCGATCGAGCGCGCGAAGGCGGCGCTGGCGCTGGCGCGCAATGCCAAGCCCGTGGCCGACCTGTCGGGGGTCGAGGCGCGGCTGGCGGCCGATGGTGACGATCATGAGGCGCGCTTCGAGCTGGCGACCGGGCTGATGGGCAATGGCGACCGCGATGGCGCGGCCGAGCAGCTGCTGGAGATCGTGCGCCGCGACCGGGCCTGGAATGACGGCGCCGCGCGCACCCAGCTGCTGACCCTGTTCGAGGCGGTCGGGCTGGAAGATCCGTGGGTGTCGGCGCAGCGCCGCAAGCTGTCGCAGATCCTGTTTTCGTAAAGGATCGGTGACCCGGTGAACCGCGCGCGCATCTCGATCTTTCCGCTGTCCGGCGCGCTGTTGCTGCCGGGCATGGAGCTGCCGCTGCATATCTTCGAGCCGCGCTATCGCGCGCTGGTGCAGGATGCGTCCGCGCGCGACCGGCGCATCGGCATGATCCAGCCGCGCAGCGAGGGGCAGAAGCCGCCGCTGTTCGACGTCGGCTGCCTGGGGCGGATCAGCCATATCGAGGCGCTGGACGATGGCCGGTTCAACATCATCCTGACCGGGCTGGCCCGGTTCCGGCTGGTGCGCGAGCTGGAGGTGTCGACGCTGTTCCGCCAGATCGAGGCGGAGGTGGAGCAGGCGCCGGAGGACGAGGTGCTGCATCTGGTCGAGCGGGCGGCGCTGGAGCAGGAATCGCGCCGCTTTGCCGATGCGCTGGGCTATGCGGTCGACTGGACGGCGGTGTCGCGGCTGGACGACATGGCGCTGGTCAACGGCATCGCCCAGATCGCGCCGTTCGACCCGGCGGCCAAGCAGACCTTGCTGGAGGCCGACACGCTGAGCGAGCGGGCCGACCGGATCATCCAGCTGATGCAGATCGTCGGTCGCGCCGAGCGCGACGGCGGCGCGACGATGCAATGAGCGAGATTATGAGCGAAGAGACGGCCCCGATCGATCCCTGGCTGCTGGCCAAGCTGGTCTGCCCGGCGACGCGCACGCCGCTGCGCTGGGACGCGGCCCGCCAGGCGCTGGTGTCGGACGCGGCGGGCCTCGCCTATCCGGTGCGCGACGGCGTGCCGGTGCTGGTCGTGCGGGAAGCGACCGCCCTTTCCTGACCGGGCGCGGTCGGTGTCGGCCTACCCCTGTCCGTCGAGCAGCTGATATTTGAGGCCCATGGCCTGGGCGAGGTTGCGCAGGCGGCGTTCGACCGCTTCGCCGTAGAGATCGGCATCCTCGTCGCGCAGGTGGAGGTCGATGCGGTCGCCATGCCGTTCCAGATGGGAAATGGCGAGCGGGCCTTCGACGCCGCCCGACAGGCGCTGGGCAAGGCGAATGGCGAGGCCCCAGAGCGCGGCGCGGCGCAGCGCATCCGCGCTGGCCATGCGGTCGAGGTTGGGCAGCGTGCCGACATCGCCGCCGAAATGGGTGTGCAGCGCCTGGCCCAGCATCGCCCGCTCGGCAGCGGTGATGCCGACCCAATTGCTGTGCAGGGCGATTTCGACGCCGCGTTCGGCGCGGAAATCGGGATTGGCACGCCAGCTGACATCGGCCAGCAGACAGGCGGCGCGGCGGATGCGGCGCGCACCCTTGTCATCGTCGGGGAATAGCGGGGCGATCCAGCGGTCGATACGGTCGCCATGGCCGCGGAAGCGGGCCTGTGCCTCGCCCTCCGCCTCAGCCGCGACTAGCAGCGGATCATGGGCACGGATATCGTCGGGCAGATTTTCGTAGAGCAGCCCTTCGCGCAGGCCATAGGCCGACACGATCATCCGGCTGGACTTGAGCTGGCGCACGACCACCGACAGCAGCGCGGCGGCATCCGGCAGGGTCGGCACGCGCGATCCGGTCATCGCCGGGATCTGCTTCAGCCGGCCCTTGTCGACATGGGAGATGATGCGGGTGAGCTGTTCGGCACGGGCCGCGCTCATCTCATATTGATGCACCACCGGCAGCGGGAAATGGGTGAGCTGCATGTCGAAGCGGGCGAGCGAGCGCCAGGATCCGCCGACGAGATAGAAGGGCAGGTCCGGTTCCGCCTGCCAGCCGGCCTTTTCCAGCATCTTGGCAACGCAGCGATCAAGCGCACGCGGCCCCTTGGCACGGATCTGCGGCAGGCGCAGCACGCCCAGTGGCAGCGAGATGGTCTGTTCGACCGCGCCCTTGCGCACGCGGGCCAGTTCCAGGCTGCCGCCGCCCAGGTCGCCGACGATGCCGTCGGCATCGGGAATGCCCGACAAGACGCCCATGGCGGCGCCGATCGCCTCCTGCGCGCCCGACAGCAGTTCGACGGTCAGGCCCATAGCCTTGGCACGGGTGATGAACTCGGCGCCATTGGTGGCGTCGCGCACGGCGGCCGTCGCGACGCAGCGTATGTCGGTGACGCGCATGTCGCGGCACAGATGGGCAAAGCGGCCGATGGCACGCAGGCCGCGCTCCATCGCTTCCGGTTCGATCGCACCGGTCTTGGCGAGCGAAGCGCCCAGGCCCGCCATCACCTTTTCATTGAACAGGATGAAGGGGATGCGGCGCGGCCCGTCATAGACGACCAGGCGGACGCTGTTGGAGCCGATGTCGATGATCGCCGAGCGCGCGGTAGCGGGTTCGGGCGAGGTTGCCATGGTCTCGGCCATGGCGCGCACGCGGCTGAGCATCGAGTTCATCGCGCGATCAGGCCCGGCCACGCAGGCGCAGGGTCGGCACCGCGCCATGCTCCTGCGCTGCGCCGCGCCCGGACAGCGACGGGTTGGTCATGAAATAGCGGTGCAGGTTGAACGGCCGGTCGCCCGGCTCCAGCCGGGTATAATGGCCGTCGCGGTCCAGCACCCAGCTCTGTTCGGTATCGATCAGATTGGCGACCATCACCTGGTCCAGAATCTGGTCATGGACGGTCGGGTTTTCGACCGGCGCGAGGAATTCGACGCGGCGGTCGAAGTTGCGCGGCATCCAGTCGGCCGAGCTGATATAGACCTTGGCGCCATTATTGGGCAGCGCCTTGCCATTGCCGAAGACGGTGATGCGGCTATGTTCCAGGAAACGGCCGACGACCGACTTGACCCGGATATTTTCCGACATGCCCGGAACGCCCGGCCGCAGGCAGCAGATGCCGCGCACGATCAGGTCGATCTGCACCCCGGCATTGCTGGCGGCATAGAGTTTCTCGATGATCGCCGGGTCGACCAGGCTGTTCATCTTGGCCCAGATGGTGCCGGGGCGGCCGGCGCGGACATGGTCGATCTCCGCATCGATGCAGGCGCACAGCGTGTCGCGCAGGTCGCGGGGCGACATGACCAGCTTTTCCAGCCGTTGCGGTTCGACATAGCCGGTGATGTAGTTGAACAAAGCGGCTGCATCGCGGCTATAGGCCGGATCGGCCGTGAAGAAGCTGAGATCGGTATAGATGCGCGCGGTGATCGGGTGATAGTTGCCGGTGCCGAAATGGCAGTAGCTGCGGAACTGGTCGCCCTCGCGCCGCACCACCATCGACACCTTGGCATGGGTCTTCCAGTCGATGAAGCCATAGACGACCTGGACGCCGGCGCGTTCCAGCGCGTCGGCCCACATCAGATTCTGTTCCTCGTCGAAGCGCGCCTTTAGTTCGACCACCGCGGTCACCGACTTGCCGGCCTCTGCGGCGTCGATCAGGGCGCGGATGATCGCCGACTGCTTGCCCGCGCGATAGAGGGTCTGCTTGATCGCGACCACATCCGGGTCGGACGCGGCCTGTTTCAGGAAGGAGATGACGACGTCGAACGCCTCATAGGGGTGGTGGACGACGATGTCCTTGGCGCGGATCGCGGCGAAACAGTCGCCGCCATATTCGCGGATGCGCTCGGGGAAGCGGGGCGCATAGGGCTCGAACTTGAGGTCGGGGCGGTCGGCGTCGACGATGCCGCTAAGGTCACCGATGCCGATGAAGCCCTCTACCTCGACCACGATCGCCTCATGGCCCTGGAGCATGTCCTGGAGCATTTCCTCGACCGGTTCGGGGATGCGTTCCTCTATCTCCATGCGGATCACGCGGCCGCGGCGGCGGCGCTTGATGGCGCTGCGGAAATAGCGGACCAGATCCTCCGCCTCTTCCTCGATCTCGATGTCGCTGTCGCGGATGATGCGGAACACGCCGCTGTTGCGGACGCGATAGCCGGGGAAGAGATCGGCCGAGAAGCGGCGGATCACCGCCTCCAGCGCCATGTAGCGCATCGGTTCGCCCGGAATGCGCACGAAGCGGGCTAGCGAGGAGGGGATCATCACCAGTTCGCGGATCGGCTGCTTGTCCGACAGGCGCTCCAGATCGAAGACGATCGACAGGCCCTGATTGGGGATGAAGGGGAAGGGATGCGCAGGGTCCAGCGCCTGAGGCGTCAGGATCGGGAAGATCTGGGTCAGGAAATGTTCGCGCAGCCATTGGGCGCAGCCGACATCCATTTCTGCGGACGGACCGATCACCTCGATCCCGACCTGCACCAGCTCGCCATGCAGCGCGCCCCAGACCTTCTGCTGGGCGCGCATCAGGCTGGCCGTGGTTTCGGTGATCGCGCCGAGCTGCTGCGCCGGCGTCAGGCCATCGGCCGATCGCAGATCGACATCCTGCAACTGCTGCCCCTTGAGCCCTGCCACCCGGACGGAGAAGAATTCGTCGAGATTGGCGCCCGAAATCGACAGGAAGCGGAGCCGTTCGAGCAGCGGGTGGGCCCGGTTCATCGCCTCTTCCAGCACCCGCTGGTTGAAGGCCAGCCAGGAAAGCTCGCGGTTGAAATAGCGCTCGCCCGCGGGCGAAAGGCTGGCGATGGGATCGGCTTCGGCCACGGATTACTCGCGCTGGTCGTTGGTGGGATCGGGCGGGACTATAGGCAAGATTCCTGCAGATTGCAGAGCCTCTTTCGCCAGTGCGACCGAAATCTTACGTCCAGATGACAGCGACGCCTCATCCAGCAGCGCCGTCACCGCCGCAATCGCGCCATAGCTGCGCTCGATCCGCCGGAGCAGCCAGGGGGCGAGGTCCGGCGCGAAGCTGGCGCCCGACGCGCCCAGCCGCCGTTCGATCAGCGCCAGCGCCAGCGCCTCGTCCGGCTCCTCGATCGCGACATGGGGCGATCCGGCCAGCCGCGATCGCAGGTCGGGCAATGCCACCGTCCAGCGCAGCGGGGACGTGCGGCCGATCATCAGCAGCGGGCGATGCTCGGTCTGCGCCTCGTTCCAGGCATGGAACAGCATATGCTCGTCCTGCCCCTCGGCATCGTCGATCACGCTGCCGCCGCTCATCGCGACGAACTGGCGGCCCAGCGCCGAACGACCCGACAGTGGCGGGCCGGTCAGCACGGTCACCGACACAGGCCAGTCGCGCCAGCGTTCCAGATGGGCAACGGCCAGTTGATTGGCCTCGCTCACCAGAAACTCCTCGCCCTGGCCCTGCCATTCGAAGGGCAGGCTGATCTGGCTCATGGCTGTCCTGCGGGGGCCTGCCGGCGCGAGATGCGCATGGTGTTGCCCGATACCGCCACGCTGTAGCCGCGCGCCTGCAATCCGGTGCGCAGCGCGTCGGCCGTGCCCTCGAAGCTGACCTGCATCACCGACGTGCCGCCCAGCGCCAGGCTGCTGGTCGCGGCCGAGCGGACGCCCGGAATGCTGCGCAAGGCCGATTCGCCGGCGGTGACCGATCCGACGTCAGGCGTGTCGAACTGGATGGCGAAGCTGGCGACGCTGGCGCCGGCGGTGGGCAGTGGCATGTCGACCGCCTCGATCGGCGCCTCGGTCGCATTCTCGATCGCCAGCGCGCTGGGATCGACCGGTTCCTCGATGATCAGCGACGGATCGGGCCGCAGGCGGCCGTCATTGAGCGCGCGGATATAGAGTTCGTCGATCCGGCGCGCGCCCTCGTCCAGCATCTGCGGGATGCCGCTGTCGTTCGAGGCGCGCAACGCGAAGCTGCCGATCAGGCTGTTGTCGGGGCCATAGCGGGCGGTGAAATTGGCCGTCACCGGGCCGCCGGGCCATTGCCGGTCGAGCCGCACCATCGGGATCACCACGTCGGCCGCGCCATATTGGTCGAGCAGTACGCGCCACCACAGGCGGCCGCGCCGTCCGGTCTGGCCGGCGTTGAGCAATACCGGGTCGGCGACCGAGCCCGCGACCCGGACATAGTCGATCGCGCTGTCGCCGGTGCGATAACGCGCCCAGGCCTTCTGCCATTCATTGACCCGTTCATAGGATACGGCGGAGCCGCCATCCCACAGGACCGGGATCACCAGCAGCGGCGGCGAGCGCATCACATTGCCGGAAACGCCCAGCAACTGGCCGGTACGCGCGCGGTCGAACAAGATGTCGAGCGTCGCGACATAGCGACCGGGGCCGGCCTGTTCATATTCGACCTCGATGCCCGAGATCATGGCTTCCAGTTGCGAATCGGACAGGCTGGGCACGCCCGTTCCGCCATGGGTGCGGGTCCACAGCATCTTCCACGCCTGGCGCTGGGCCAGCCGCCAGCCGGCATAGCGGGCCGCATCGGCGCTGCCGGCCTGGACGTCGACCTTCACGCCGCGCACCTCATAATCGCCGCCGCTGGCGATCGGCGGGACGCCGCGTTCGCCTTCCATCTGGGCGAACAGCGCAGCGCCGACCAGGCCGATTCCCACCGCGCCGGCGATCTGCGCCGGCCGGGACAGGGCATGGAGAGCAAGCGCTGGCGGAAACGACAGGCGACGAAGAGTCTTGGCAAGGATCACGGGCGTCCTTTTGGCGAGATTTGCCCCGCATGCCAAGCGCCAACCCATCCAGCCTTCCGTTTTCGGCGCTATTGTTCTAGGGCGCTGGCCCATGAGCGACAACGAATCCTACAGCTACGCCAAGGCTGGCGTCGACATCGCCGCGGGCAATGCCCTTGTCCGTGCCATCGCCCCCCTGGCCAAGGCCACCCGACGCCCCGGCGCGGACGCCGAACTGGGCGGTTTCGGCGGCTTTTTCGACCTGAAGGCGGCGGGCTATGACGACCCGTTGCTGGTCGCGGCCAATGACGGCGTGGGCACCAAGCTGAAGCTGGCGATCGACCATGACCGCCATGACGGCGTGGGTATCGATCTCGTTGCCATGTGCGCCAACGACCTGATCGTGCAGGGCGCCGAGCCGCTCTTCTTCCTCGACTATTATGCCACCGGCAAGCTGGAGTCGGGCGTCGCCGAACGCGTCATCGCCGGCATCGCCGAGGGCTGCCGCCAGGCCGGCTGCGCGCTGATCGGTGGCGAGACCGCCGAAATGCCCGGCATGTACAGCGACGGCGACTATGACCTGGCCGGCTTCTGCGTCGGTGCGGTGGAACGCTCCAAGGCGCTGACCGGCAACAAGGTGAAGGCCGGCGACGTCCTGATCGGCCTCGCCTCGTCGGGCGTCCACTCCAACGGTTTCTCGCTGGTCCGTCGCCTCGCCGCCGACAAGGGCTGGAAGCTCGATCGCCCGGCGCTGTTCGACAATGAAGTGCTGCTGATCGACGCGCTGATGGCCCCCACGAAGATCTACGTGAAGAGCCTGCTGCCGCTGGTCCGCGCCGGCATGATCAATGCGCTCGCCCACATCACCGGCGGCGGCCTGCTGGAAAATATCCCGCGCGTCCTGCCCGAAGGCACCCATGCCATCGTCGACGCCGACGCCTGGGAGCAGCCGCGCCTGATGGCCTTCCTCCAGGCGCAGGGCAATATCGAGCCCGAAGAGATGGCGCGCACCTTCAACTGCGGCATCGGCATGATCCTGGCGGTGGACGAGGCGCATGTTGTGGGCGTCACCCAGGCGCTGGAGGATGCGGGCGAAACCGTGTTCCGCGTCGGCACTGTCAGCGAAGGCGACAAGGGCTGCACCGTCAAGGGCAGCGCCGAAACCTGGAGCGCCAAGGCCGACTGGTCGGCCACGCATCTGGGCTGACAAGCACCACCAATCCCCCTCCCGCCTGCGGGAGGGGTTAGGGGAGGGTTTTCCAGGGGATCGCCTTTAAGACAGGCCCTCCCCCGGCCCCTCCCGCAGGCGGGAGGGGAGACCCTATGACCAAGGCAAAGATCGGCGTCCTGATTTCCGGCCGTGGCTCGAACATGGCGGCGCTGCTCTATGCGGCGAAGGCGCAGGACTGTCCGTTCGAGATCGTGCTGGTCGCCGCCAATGATCCGGAAGCCCCCGGCCTGGCGCTCGCCGCGGCCGAGGGCATCGGCACCTTCGGCCAGAGCCACAAGGGTATGAAACGCGCGGAGTTCGACGCGGTGATCGACGCGCAGCTGCGTGCCGCGGGCGTCCAATATGTCGCGCTGGCCGGCTACATGCGGCTTCTGTCGCCCGAATTCGTGTCCGGCTGGGAAGACCGGATGCTCAACATCCATCCCAGCCTGCTGCCCAAATATAAGGGCCTCGACACCCATCAGCGCGCGATCGACGCGGGCGACAGCCATGCCGGCTGTTCGGTCCATATCGTCACCGCCGAACTGGACGATGGCCCGGTGCTGGGCCAGACCCCGGTGGCGATCCTGCCCGGCGACACGGCCGACAGCCTGGCCGGGCGCATCCTGATCGCCGAGCATCAGCTCTATTCGCGCACGCTCGCTGATTTCGTCACCCGTGAGCGCCAGCCCGACTGGCTGCTGAACAAGGTGCGTGAAGCCGCGCTGGTGCTGCCGCAGGCGGACGAGATCGTGTCGCACGGCATGCCCTGCTTCGGCATCGTGAAGGGCAAGAAATTCGCCTATTTCACCCGCGACCATCATGGCGACGGCATCATTGCCGTGCTGGTGAAGACCACCGCGCCGGAAGAGCAGGCAACCCTGATCGAAGCCGATCCGGACCGCTATTACCGCCCCGCCTATTTCGGCAATGACTGGGTCGGCATCCGCCTCGACCTGGGCGATACCGACTGGGACCATATCGGCGAGCGGCTCCACGCCAGCTGGCGCCAGATCGCGCCGAAGAAGCTGCTCGGCCTGATGGATATCGCCGACCAGTTCTGACCATCTGGTCGATGGGCCGAACAAATATGCAGGATGAGTTGTGATCTTCCTGCGTCGGGCCGATGCTGGACATTTTCCGGAAACATTGTGCTGTATTTACAGTATATTGCCTGGAAATTATTGTGCCGGCCATGGATGCCCGTGCGCCGGCATGGGGCTGGTCGATCTTCGGACGGCCGTTTCGACAGGGATTTGCATAATGAAATCGACGATGGTCCGATCGAGCATCGCGCTGCTCGCCATGGGCGCAGCCGCGCAGGTGGCAGTCAAGGCGCAGGATCTCAGCAGTTCGCGCCAGTCGGTGGGGCAGCCGAGCAAGGACCGGATCGTCATCGGCCTGGGTGCGGCGGTGACGCCGGTCTATCAGGGCGCCGACGATTATCGCGTGCTGCCGCTGCCGGCGATCGACATTGTCGAGGGGCGCTTCTTCGCCAATTTCCGCAATGGCGTGGGGCTCAATCTGGTCGATGACCGGGCGCTGACCATCGGCGCGGGCGTCACGCCGATGCCCGGCTATCGGCGGCGCGACGTGCCGACGGGTATCGATCGGCTGTCCTGGGGCGTGGGCGGGCGCGTGTTCGCCAATCTGACCGGCGGCGGCGTGGTGGCGACGCTGGGCGCGACGCAGGGCATTAGCGGCAGCACCGGCGGCTTCATCGCTGACGCCAGCCTCTCCTATCCTGTCATCCTCAATCCCAAGCTCATCATCACCCCCTCGATCGCCACCAGCTTTGCCGACGGCAAGCATATGGACGGCTATTTCGGGGTGAATGCGCGGGAGGCGGCAGCGTCCGGACTGGACCAATATCGCGGCAAGGCAGGGTTCAAGGATGTCTCGGCGCTGCTCAACATCGTCTATCGGCTCGACAGCCGCTGGAGCGTGACCGGATCGGTCGGGGCGACCAGTCTGCTCGGCCGGGTCAAGGACAGCCCGCTGGTCGAGCATGCGACGCGACCGAACGGCTTCGTGGCGCTTGCCTACCGGTTCTAAAACAGGCGATCGGCGGCAGGTTTAGCTGCCGACCGTCAATTCCTCATAGCAGGCCTGCGCCTCGGGCGCGGGGCCGCGCCGGGTGGGCAGCTGGATCACGCGGACGACGCGGACGCCGGCGGCGTGGGGAAAGGTGATGAGGTCGCCGGCGCGCACCGGCGCATGGGACCGGTCGATTCGCCGGCCATTGAGGCGGATATGACCGTCTTCGGCCAGCTTCTGCGCGGTCGAGCGGCTTTTCGACAGGCGCGCGAACCACAGATATTTGTCGATGCGCAGGGACGGGCCGACGCCCGTCCCATGCACTGTCATGGCCCCCTTGGGGTCAGCCATTGCGCCCCAGCAGTTCGGCCAGGCCGGCGAAGGCATGGTTGCTGGTGGCGGCCTTGTGGCTGGCGGGGGTAGCGCGCGGCGCGCGATTATCGTCGCGGTCGCCACCCTTGCGCGGGCCGCGATCGCCGCCCTTGCCGCCACGGTTGTCGCCACGACCTTCACCGCGATTGTCGCTCTTGCCGGCAAATTTGCCTTCGGGGCGCTGCTGCTGGTCGCGGCGGGGGCCGCGCGGACCACGATCGCCCTGCGGGCGGCCTTTCTGCCGGCCCTTGAACACCCAGTTGGCGCCGGTGGCGGCGACGGGCGCTTCGGCCGGGGTTTCGGTTGCCGCCTCGGCCGCCGCTTCGACGGGGGCCTCGGCAACGGCTTCCGCTGCGGCTTCAGGCGCAGCCTCGGTCGCTTCGACCACGTCCGTGCCCTCCACGGCGGGCGCGGCTTCGGCCGGTGCCTCGGCGACGGGCGCCGGGGTTGGCACCGGATCGATCGGGCGGAAGCCGGCGGCGCGCATCAGCTGCAGGAACGCTTCTTCGCTCAGGCCCAGCGACACGATCTGCGGGCTGAGCGCGCTGAACGGCTCATTCTTCGCGATCGTCTCGTGCGCGGTGCGGGCCATGCGCTCGGCCATGTCGATGCGCAGCATCTGCGGGCCAAAGCTGCGGAAGCCCGCAATGCGGGCGCCCATTTCCTGGGGCTTGTCGCCGGTCGGGATCAGGGTCAGGCCCGGCTGGGGCAGCGGCAGGCAGGGCTTGCCGATGCGCGCCGCCTGCAGCGCCGCACGCCAGCGCGCCGCACCCGGCTTCAACAGGCCGGGATGATAGAGATCGAGCACGCCGATATCGATGCCGGCGCGGCGCAGCAGATGGCGCTGATCCTTGTCGAGATGGCCGAGCGCCGAATCAAGGTCGAGTCGCGGCGCGACGCCGCCGGCATCGGCCAGCTGGGCAAAGACCGCGCGGACGACGGCTGGCACGGCCGGATCGGCAGCGCTTTCGCTCATCTTGACCAGTGGCAGCAGATGCTTCTGCTTCTGCGCCTCGAACCAGGTCGCCAGACGGGTCGTCACCTGCTTCTGCACATCCGGGCCCAGCGCGGCGAGCGCGCGATCGAGCCGGATTTCGGGCGCGAGCAGGCCTGCGCCCGCCATCAGCGTTGCGACCGGGGTGCCCTGCCAGGCGATGCCCGGCGTCTGTCCCGCATCGTCCATGAGCGCGAAATCCGTATCCGCAGCGCTCATCAATTCGTCAGCCTTCACTCGTAATACCTTTCCAAGGCGCCTTTCCGCCGCCGCCAGCAACAGCTTTCTGTCCTGGAGTCGCGTAGCGGGATCGACTGAGAAACGAAATCCGTCAAGTCGCCCGATCGTCTCGCCATCGACGCAGACCGTCCCATCCGGGTCGACCGTGACCGGCAGATTGCTCGCATTCTGTCCGAGATCCCTTAGCAGAACAGAGGTGCGTCGGTCCACGAAACGCTGCGTCAGGGCCGCATGCAGCGCATCGGACAGCTTTTCTTCCAGCATGCGCGTGCGTTCCGCCATCTCCACCGGATTGGCCAGCCAGTCGGGACGATGGGCGATATAGGACCAGGTGCGCGCGGCGGCGATCCGGCCCGACAAGGTGTCGATATCGCCCTGGACCGAATCGAGGCGGGCGATCTGCTGGGCGAACCAGTCGCGCGGAATATGGCCGCCAAAGCCGGAGCCATTGCCGGCGATGAAGCGCCAGATGCGCGCCACGGTGCGGGCATGATGCTCCGCGCCCAGCTTCTGGAAATCGGGCAGGCCACAGGCGGCCCAGAGCCGTTCGACATCGCGCTTGGAGCGGACACGGGCCTGAACTTCCGGGTCTTCGGCCATCCGGCGCAGCACGGCCAGGTCGACCGCCTGCGGCGCGGTGCGCAGTTCCGGGCGATCGGGCCGGGCCTCCAGATCGATGATGAGATGATCGATGCTGTCGGTGCGCGGTGCGCCGTCGCGCCAGAAAAGCTGGTCGACGGACGGAAAGCGATGTGCCTCGATCGCCTCGATCTCTTCGGGGGTGAAGGCGGCGTCGCCATCCTCCGACCCCAGACTGCCGAAGGTGCCGTCCTTGTGATGGCGCCCGGCGCGGCCGGCGATCTGGGCCATTTCGGCGACCGTCAGCCGGCGCGAGCGGCGGCCGTCAAACTTGCGCAGCGAGGCGAAGGCGACATGGGCGACGTCGAGGTTGAGGCCCATGCCGATCGCATCGGTGGCGACCAGATAATCGACGTCGCCATTGAGGAACATCTGTACCTGGGCATTGCGGGTGCGGGGCGAGAGCGCGCCCATCACCACCGCCGCACCGCCCCGGAAGCGGCGCAGCATTTCCGCCACGGCATAGACTTCCTCGGCCGAGAAGGCGACGATGGCGGAGCGGCGCGGCAGGCGCGACAGCTTCTTGGCGCCAGCATAGGAGAGGGTGGAGAAGCGCGGCCGGCCGATGATCTCGACCTCCGGGACTAGGCTCTTGACCGTCTTCGCGATGCTGGCGGAGCCCAGGATCATCGTTTCTTCGCGGCCGCGGGCGCGCAGGATGCGGTCGGTGAAGATATGGCCGCGCTCGGGATCGGCGCCCAGTTGTGCCTCGTCCAGCGCGACAAAGGCGAAATCGCTGAGGCCGCCGGTCATCGCGGCGGCTTCCCTGCCGCCACTGATGGGCATGGATTCGGCGGTGCAGAGGAAATAGCGCGCGCCCGGCGGCACGATCTTTTCCTCACCGGTGATGAGGGCGACCTGCTGCGCGCCCTTGATCGCGACGACGCGGTCATAGACTTCGCGCGCCAGCAGGCGCAGCGGAAAGCCCATCATGCCGCTCGAATGGCCGCACATGCGCTCGACGGCGAGATGAGTCTTGCCGGTATTGGTGGGGCCCAGCACAGCGGTGACGGGCGAACGGGCGAACTGGGCCATGATGGGGCCTATGTCGTGCAGGATGGCGGGCAGGGCAAGGACTTTGCGCGATCGGCCCGATGTTCCCTTGGTTAACGGGACTCTGCCCGGCCATGGGCACGTTTCGTCGCAGCGGCGCGGGTCATGGCAGCGTCTTAAATTGACTTTAACCCTGCGCGTTCACAAGGGTGCGGTCCGACGCATGGCGCGGGGACCATTGCGTTGGCGATGCGATAAAAAGCACCCCGGGGGTTGCGGCTTTTGTTCCAGGATAATCAGTCGGGTTTTCAGCAGGGTGGCGCGTCCATGTCGCTATGGCTGGCGGACAGCCTGCAGCGACCGGCGGCGCCGCGCGACTGGCGCACGCGCCTGCGCGACTGGGCGGAGGACGTCAACCTCGTCCCGGACCTGGGGCAGAATGTCGGCAGCCTTACCTGGTTTCGCGGCCTTGCCACCTGTTTTGGCCTGTGCGCCACCGCCCTCTATCTCTCGCCCGGTTTCCAGCCGGTGCCCGGCGCGCCCGAACCGCTACTGGCGCCCGCCCAATATGACGAGGTGCGCAGCCAGATGATCACGCCGCTGGCGCTGGGCGCGGACAGTGGCCGGCGGATGGGCGCGACCGATACGGTGCAGCCCCTCAAGGAAACGCCCGAACGGCCGCAGATCGAACTCAATGCCCAGATCGGCAGCAGCGACACGCTGGCCCGCGCCTTGTCGCGTGCCGGGGTCAGCAGCGGCGATGTCGCGACCGTGACCAGCATGGTCGGCGGCGATATCGGCGCAGGCGTGAAGCCGGGCACCCGGCTCGACATCATCCTGGGCCGCCGTGCCAGCCGCACATCGCCCCGGCCGCTCGACAAGCTCAATTTCCGCGCGCGGCTCGACCTTGCGGTCGAACTCAACCGGGTCGGCGGCGTGCTGCAGGTGACGCGCGTGCCCATTCGCGTCGACAACACCCCGCTGCGCATCCAGGGCGTGGTCGGCGACAGCATCTATCGCTCGGCCCGCGCCGCCGGTGCGCCGCCCAAGGCGGTGCAGGCCTTCCTGCGGGTGATCGCCAAGCAGGTCGATCTGGGATCGATCGGCGCGGGCGACCGCTATGACATCATCACCGAATATCATCGCGCCGAAACCGGCGATGTCGAGGTGGGCGAGCTGCTCTATGCCGGTTTCCGCCGGGCGCGGGGTAAGGCGGTCGACATGCTGAAATGGACCAGCGAGGGCCGCACCGAATGGTTCGAGGCATCGGGCGTGGGCGAAAAACGCGGCGTGCTGGGCGCACCGGTCGACGGCGCCCGCATGACGTCGGGCTTCGGCATGCGCCGCCATCCGATCCTGGGTTATACCCGCATGCATGCCGGCATCGATTTCGGCGCGCGCTACGGATCGCCCATCTATGCGGTGACCGACGGCGTGGTTGCCTTTGCCGGCCGCCATGGCGGCCATGGCAATTATGTCCGTGTTTCCCATGGCGGGGGCCTGGCCACCGGCTATGCGCATATGAGCCGGATCGCGGCGGTGCCCGGCCAGCGGGTGCGGCGCGGCCAGGTGATCGGCTATGTCGGTTCCAGCGGCCTGTCGACCGGTCCGCATCTTCATTATGAGTTGTATCGCAATGGCCAGGTGGTCAATCCGCTGTCGGTGAAGTTCACCACGACGGCGCAACTGACCGGCAGCAATCTGGTCGCTTTCCGCGCGCGCCTGGCCCAGCTCAAGGGGCTGAAGGTCGGCACGCATGAGGTGGCGGCGGCCGCGCCGACCGCGGGCGCACCGGCCGCTGCGGGGAAATAAGCGGCTTTGCGGCGGTGGCTCGCTCGGCTAACGAGCGGGCATGACATCCTCCCATCCCGTCACCATCACCGCAATCCTGCTGGCAGGGGCGCGGCCGATCGCCGATCCGCTCGCAACCGCTGCCGGCGTGCCGGTCAAGCCGCTGGTGCCGGTCGCGGGGGAGCCGATGATCAACCGCCCGGCGCGCGCCTTGCTCGCCCATCCGGCGATCGGCCAGCTGGTGGTGCTGACGCAGAATCCCGAATATTTCGCCGATGATCCGGCCACCGCCTGGCTGGCCAGCGATCCGCGCGTGCGGTTCGAGCGCGGCGGCAAGGGCATCGCCTCCTCGCTGCTGGAACTGATGGAGAAGGCGGACCTGCCTTTCCCGCTGCTGATGACGACGGCGGACCATGTGCTGCTCGACGCGGCGATGCTGGACCAGTTCGTGGCGGAGGCGACGGGCGCCGACATCGCCGTCGCCATGGTCGAGAAGGCGACCCTGCTGGCCCATTATCCGCAGTCGCGCCGCACCTGGCTCAAGTTCCGCGACGGCTGGTGGTCGGGCGCGAACATCTTCTGGTTCGGCAGCGCCAAAGCGCGCCCGGTGATCGCGTTGTGGCAGGATGTCGAGCAGGACCGGAAGAAGGGCTGGAAGATCCTGTCCGCCTTTGGCCCGCTGGCGCTGGTCGGCGCACTGCTGCGCATCCTGACCCTGCGCGGCGGCATTGCGCGGGTGGGGCGGCGTTTCGGCCTGACCGCGCGGCTGGTGGCGATGGACCAGGCGGAAGCCTGCATCGACGCCGACAAGCCCGACGACATCGTGCTGATCGAATCCATCCTCGCGCGCTAAAGGGCAGGGCGTTTCCCTATCGGGTTATTCCCGATGCCGCGCGCTGTGGCTGCATGCTAGAAACAATCGGACCCGGCAGATGGGCCCGATGAAGGGAGCACCCGCATGCGCAAGATTCTGCCCCTGGCGGCATTGTTGCCCGCCACCCTCGTCCTGATGGCACAGACAACGCCCGAAGCGGCGCCCTCGCCGCCGGCGCCGACCCCGGTCACTCCGGTCAGCGGCGATTCCCGCGACGTATCGGTCGCCGCCTGCCTGAACGAAGCCAAGGCCCAGGGCGCAAAGAAGGGCGTGATCGACGTCACCCTGCGCGAGGTCGAGGATACCGACAAGAAAAGCGACAGCCGCGGTGCCGTGCGCGCGCTGGTCAATGTCGTGATCGACAAGGACGGCAAGCAGAAGACGGTCAAGAAGACGTTCAAGTGCAGCACCCAGAACGGGGTGGTCACCGCCTTCAAATATTATTGAATTTCCCTAGCCCGGTCTCATCAGGCTGAACCGGGCGCGGCACCAGTGCGTCGTTCCTCTCCCCCCTCGATCCAGGGATGGCGCGCTGGTGTCGCTCAGTTCGCGTCGGGCTCCGGCGGCAGCGTATCGCGCAATGCCAGCGCATGGCGGGTGGCAAGACCCATCATCAGGAAGCCGGCGATCGAGGCGACGATATTGGCGATCGCAGCGCCGATCGTGCCATTCATCGGCAGCAGCACCGCCTGCATCCCCAGCAGCAGCAGGGTGGAGGCAAAGGTGATGCGCAGCGACAGGCCGGCCCGGTCGGTCGCCATCAGCAGCGGGCGATAGCTGACCCCGACCAGGTCGATGCAGGCCGACACGCCCAGCAGCATCAGCAGCGGATAGGCGGGGAGGAATTCCTTGCCCGCGATCAGGCCCAGCAGCGGATGGCCGATGGTCAGGATCAGCGCGATGATGATGGCGCCGGCGATCAGCGCCAGCCGGTTGGTGCGGCGGAACAGGGACCGCAGCGCATCCACGCCATGGCTGGACTGTGTGCGCGACAGTTCGACGAAGATGCTGCGCGAGAGCAGGCTGGAAATCTTGGTCAGAGACTGGGCGAGCTGGTTGGCAAGGCGATAGAGGCCCGCGCCCACCGGCCCGACGAACAGGCCGACGACCAGCACCGCGACCTGCTGTCCCATGGCGGACAGGCTGGTCTGCAGGTTGGTGGCGGTTAGGAAGCCGACGATGCCGGGATTTTCCTGGCGCGCATCAAGCGCCCGGCCGGCGGTCCAGCTGCCGAGCCGCCCCTTGCCTTCGCGCAGGGCGAGGTACCAATAGGCCGCCGCGCACAGCAGTTCGGCGGCGCCCCAGGCGATCAGGAAGCCGGTGATGCCGGGCATCAGCGCAAGCGCCAGGCCCGCGCCGATCATCCGTCCGACCGGGATCATGGTTTCGGCGACGGCGGCCGAATCGAAACGGTCGAACAGGCGCAATATGCCGGTGGGGGAGGAGCGGATGGTGATCATCATCACCATGCAGAACAGCCAGGCCTGAAGCCCCATGCCCGGCCCCAGTTGCAGCTGGTTGCCGAAGGCGAGGATGATGATCGCGGCGATCAGGCCGCCGGCCACGGCCGAGGCGAGATCGATCAGGATGCAGAAGCGCAGCACCCGGTTGAGCGCATTGCCGTTGCCGTCCGCCAGATGCGGCTGGCCATAGCGCACGACGATCTGCCAGCTGTCGAAGGACACCAACGTCTTGATGACGTTGGCGGCGCTCAGCACCAGCGCGAAGCGGCCGAAATCGGCAACGCCCAGCGTGCGGGTGACGATGGCGAGATAGGCAAGGCTCAGCACCGCGCCCACGCCCTTGCCGCCCAGCAACCAGCCGGTATTGGCCAGGATACGGGCAAAGCCATCCTGTGCGCTGCTACCCTTTGCGCGCTTCAACTTCACCGGAACAGGAGCCTTTCGCGTGACACGCCGTTTGTTGCTGGCGGGCGTCTATCTAGGGAAGGGCGGCGCATTGCGCAAATGCGTCCTTCTCTTCCCTGCGCTGCGAAATCGCTCTAAAGCGCGGGCATGACCATCAAGAAAGCCATCATCCTCTCCGCCGGCCAGGGTTCGCGCCTGCTGCCGCTGACCCGTGACGTGCCCAAGTGCATGATCGACTTCAACGGCCGCACCCTGATCAGCTGGCAGATCGCCGCGCTGGTCGCCAATGGCGTGACCGACATCGTCGTCGTCACCGGCTTCCGCACCGAGCGGGTCGAGGATCATGCGCTGCAACTCTATCGCGAGACCGGCGCGCGCATCCGCACGCTGTTCAATCCCTTCTTCCAGGTCGCCGACAATCTGGGCAGCTGCTGGATCGCGCGTGAGGAGATGGACCAGGACTTCATCATCCTGAACGGCGACACCATCGTGTCGGACGAGATCGTCGCGAAGCTGGTCTCGGGCGCCAAGGACGCGATCACCGTCACCGTCGATGTGAAGCCCGACGGCGACTATGACGATGACGACATGAAGGTGAACCGGGACGAGACCGGGCGCCTGCACCATATCGGCAAGCGGCTGCTGCCGCCCGACACCAATGCCGAATCGATCGGCATGCTGGCGTTCGTGGGCGAAGGGCCGGCGATCTTCCGCAACCAGGTCGACCAGATGATGCGCACGCCCGAAGGCGTCGCCCGCTGGTATCTGCGCGCGATCGACATCATCGCCAAGGGCAACCGGGTCGGCACCGTGTCGATCGAGGGGCTAGCATGGCAAGAAGTCGATTTCCCGCAGGATGTCGATGCCGCCAATGCGCTCACCGAGAAATGGGTGGAAGAAGGGCGCTACGGCGCGTGAGCGCCGGGTTGCGTAGCCAATTCGGCGGCTGCCAAATGGCCGCAATGGGTGAATAGGAGACTGTCAGCTTTCAGCCGAAAAAACGGCAAATCTTGCCACTTCGGTGGATGACATGGCTTTGGCCATTTCGCGGTCTTTGTAGCCGTCTAACGTACTCAGCCAATCGACAAAGTCTTGGCATCCACCGGCCTCAAGCGGGAAAATACCGACAGGCTCTGATCCATCAGAATAGAGCAGAAACACTACATCGTCGCCCCAAGGTCCACTGTCGTCAGTCGCGACAACGACGCGTTTAAGATCGACAATGGGTAGCTGGCGTTCAGTGCCTTGCCCATCGGTGGTAACGATCGCTTCACCTGAGATGGTAACCATCCACGATGAAACGGGCCGAATGCATTTCAACTTGTCGCGCAACCAATTGAACATAGTTGATGATGCTAAGATCGGTTTCCGCAAACTGCAATGTCCGCAGATGGAGAAGCGCGAGAGCCGCGTGGATGGCAAATGTTGGTCGTTTGCCGACCGTCTGATCTGTCTACCCGACCTAAAAGGCTTCCCCGATCCCGAAATAGAAGGCGGCGCCGTCCTTGCCCCAGGCGATGTCGGCCCGCAGATTCACATTGGCCTCCTTCGAGGCGAGATAGCGCAGGCCGAAACCTCCGGCGGGGAGCATCTTGGTATGTTTCCAGATATCCTTGCCGCTGCGCGCAATGCCGCCGATGCCGCCGAAGGCGACCATGCCGATCTTGCCGAACAGATGCTGGCGCACCTCGCCCTGCAGCGCCCAGCTGGCCCGGTCGCGATAGCGGCCGGTCTCGTAGCCACGCAGGTCGCCATTCTGGCCATAGAGGCACAGGTCATAATAGGGCGCGCCGTCCGACGCCTCGCACAGCGTCTTGCGCACCACCAGCACGGTCTCGCGCCCCAGCGGGAAATAGCCATTGCCCGCAATCTGCAGCTTGTGATGGGTGAAGTCGCTGCCCAGCCAGTCGGCGCCATAGGTCAGTGATCCGGTGGTATAGACGCCCTTGCGCGGATCGACCGGATTGTTGCGGCTGTCGAAGGTGAAGGAGGGGCCGAGCATCGCAATCTGGCTGTGCCGCTCGATCGCGGGCGGTGTCAGGTTCGGATGATTGGGCAGCGGCAGCGAAACGCGGGCGTTCATGTCGAGATAATAGAGGCGCGCGCCGAAGGAGAGGTGGCGCAGGAAGCCTTTGCTGAAGATCTGATATTGGGTGTCGACCATGGCGGCGAAGGCCTTGTCGCGCAGCTTGATCGACAGGTTGGACGCGCCGGCATTGGCGCCGATGCCATAGAAGCGCAGATTGGCGACGCCATAGCCGGCCCAGCCTTGGAAGCGCAGCCGGTCGTCGGCCAATGTCATGTTGTGCGATGCGCCCAGGCCCCAGCTATCGGTGCTGGTGTAGCCGCCACCAAAGCCGCTGACCCAGGGGCGGGACGATCCGTTGGGATTATAATAGAGCACCGCCGCACCGGCGAGGCCGGTGCCCATCGCCGGATTGGACAGCGGGATCGGCGCGATTACCAGGTCCGGCTTGGTGCTGGGCGGGGGCAGGGCGGCATCGGGCGCGGGTTCCGGTTCGCCGGCCTGCACGCTCTGCGCCTGATCCATGATCTCGCGCGATGGCGTATTTTGGGCGGCGGCGGGAAGGGCCATGCCCAGGCACATCATCAGGCTTGGGCCGGCCAGCGCGTGTCGCACGCCATGTCTCCCTGTCATATCGGACCAGCCTAGAGGAAGGCGGGGGCGGCACCATCGGGGGAAATGTGCAGGCAAAAGGGGGAAATTACCCAGAAGCCAGGCAAGCGCCTTTCCCGCATATTGTCTGCCCGGCCCGAAGGAGCAGGGCGCGGGGCCGGGGGACAGGGAATGATGGCGATGCGAGGATTGACGCTGCTATCGGTCATGGCGCTGGGTGTGGCGGGCCATGCCCGCGCAGAAGAAGTGCCGCCCGTCCCGATCATTACCCAGGTTGCGACCAGCGCCGATCCCGTCAGCGGGGCGACCGACACGCCGATGCCCGTTGCGCCCGCAGAAGGGGCGGCGGAGCCCCCGCCCGAACGCGAAAAATATCCGCTGCTGCCGATCGGCGGGCGGGCGGCGATCGAGCGCGGCTATCATATCCAGCGCGCGCTGGGCGCCAGCGGCATGCTGATCCACAATGTTCAGCATATGAACAGCCGGAACCTGGCAGTCGCCATCGCCAAGGGCGAGGATCCGCCCGAGGGCGCGTCGCTGCTACAGGTGCCCTTCGTCACCACGACGGAGATGGAAAGCCGGACCAGCAACAGCGAGTTCAAGGCGGATGTCTGGCTGTTCCCCTTCCTCAACCTGTTCGCCGGCATCGGCAAGGTGAAGGGGCATGTCGATGTCGGCGTCGACATCGATCTCGATGCCTTCGTGCCTTTCCCCTTCTGTCGCCCGGCCAAGCCCTGCGGTCATAGCCAGCTGCCCTTCAAGGCGGATGTCGACAACACCTCCTTCACCTTCGGCAGCATCCTGGGTTATGGCAGCAACAGCTGGTTTGCCGCCCTGTCCCTCGCCAAGACGATCAGCGTGGCGAAGAAGGACCGGTCCGACATGCGGATGACCAACATCGCGGCACGGGCCGGCCCGCGCGTCTCGCTGGGCGGCAACACGATCCTGACACCCTATGTCGGCGCCAATTATTTCGACATGGATGTCACCGTGTCGGGGCTGGTGCGCAGCGGCCCGTTGTTCGAGGACGGCGATGGTGTCGGCCTGCGCTACAAGGTCGACCTGTCGAGCCGCCGCCCCTGGGCCGGCATCGCCGGCGCCAATCTGGAACTGTCCAGCCATTGGGCGATGCAGGCCGAATATAATCTGGGGCAGGAATCCAACCGCTTCGTGCTGAGCCTGACCTTTCGGCCCTGATTCGGCCGGCCCCGATCCGTCCGATCAGAGGGCGAAATGCCCCTTCAGCCAATCGCGCAGCGCCGTGTCAGCTTCGTTGTCAATCTTGACCGCGCTGCCAAGGTCGGGCTGGCCCGGCCAGCCGGCATCGGTGATGGTCAGGCCGGCGGCGCTGCGTTCCCCGTCATAGCGGGGGATGACATGGAAATGGACATGCGGGTCGACCATCATCAGCATCAGATAGTTGATCTTGGCATAGTTCACCGCGCGGGTCAGCGCGGCCTCGATCGCGGCGGTGACGGTCTTGAGTTCGGCATGCGCCGCGCCCGGCAGGTCGCCGAACGCGGTCGCGTCGCTCTTGGCTGCCAGCACCAGCGATCCCAGCGTCGGCTGGGCGGGGCGCAGCAGCACGACCCAATGGTCGAATTCGGCAACCAGCGTCGCGGGCCAGCCGAACTTGGCGATGGTCGCGTTCATGCCGCTGCCTCGGCCTCGTCCATCCAGCTGACGATCGGCCGGCCGGAGCGGTGGACGATATAGGCCTGGGCCAGGCGCACGGCATGGACGACCAGCGAGATGATGGTCCACCAGGCGAGCGCGATCAGGCCGATATCGGGCCGGCCGAACAGCAGCGCCACGAACAGGATCACCATGTTCGGGTTGCGACGCGCGGTGATCAGGCGGAACTGACTGTCGAACGGACGCCATACATGGATGTCCATCTTGAAGTCCTTGAGGAACATCCCCTCGATCAGGCGCTGGAGGATATAGCCCGCGATCACGGCGGTCATGATGAAGGTGAAGGTGCCGGCCGACAGGCCCAGCCCCCAATAGGTAAGGCCCACGCCCCAGAAATACCACCAGAAGGGCGGGTGGACCAGGTCGACGCCATGGTCGATCACATTGCCCCATTTGGAAGAAGTGATGGTGCAGCGGGCGAGCTTGCCGTCCACCGTGTCCAGCACCATGAAGATGAAGCCGCACAGGAAGCCGGTCCAGAACAGTCCCTTGGCGAACAGGAAGGTGGCGACGAGGCAGAGCGTCACGCCGATCACCGACACCATGTTCGGTGTCATCTTCAGCTGCGCGGCGATGCGCGTCAGGATCAGTGCCAGTTCGGGCCAGAGATATTTGGTCAGCAGGTCGGTCACGCCCTTATAGGCGCCGAAATAGCTTTGCCGTTCGATCGCCTTGCGGGTCTGGGGCACCAGTTCGCGCACCATCGGCTGTTCCAGCTTGCGCAGCTGGCGATTGTATAGCTTGCGCCCGTCCGACAGGTCGATGAGGCCGCTGGCCTTCATCGGGTCGCTGCCCGCGGGCACCTGACCGACGATCGGCTGGCCGGCCCAGGCGAACATCGTGCCGGGCGTTTCCAGCACCAGCCGCAGCAACAGCGGGTCGAAGGCATAGGCGAGGTTGAAGACCAGTTCATGGCCCGGCGCCAGCGTGCTGCCATTCTTGGCCGCGCTTTCCGCCATGCGGCGATTGCGTTCGGCGTTGGACATGCCCCAGATCGGGGTCGCATTCTCGCCGAGCAGGCGAACCGGGCCGAGGGTGGTGCTGATCGTCTGCATCATGCCTGTGCCTTCTGCGCAAAATCGAGGATGAGGGCGGCCTGCCGCTGCGAGGCGGGGACCGGGGAAAGATCGATACTATCCTGCATTGCCGCTTCCTGAGCAGCAACCAGGCCCGGTTGCAAGTCTGCTGCCCGATCGAGCGCGCCCTGAAGCGCATCCGCGCGGTCGATCACCTGGCCCAGGCGCCAATGGGCGAAGGCCTGATCCTCGCGCCAGTCATGATGGTCGAGGTTCAGGAAGATGCAGGGGCGGGGGGTGAGCAGAAACTCGTAAACCTGGCTCGACACGTCGCCCAGATAGGCGTCGGCGCTGGTCGTGTAGCTCATGTCGATCGAGTGGCGGCTACCCATGTCGACGCGGATATGCGGGCTGTCGCTGTGGATTGGCGGGATGCGGCGGGCGAGCTTCACATGCGGCGCGATGATGACGTTCCAGCCCTGCAGCGCTTCGAGCGCGGCCATGACCTGCGGCCCGTGCCTGACCCAGGAGGACAGCTCCGGGTCGAAATGCGGATTGTAGAGCAGCACCGGCTTGTCGTCGTCGAACAAGGGGCGGCGCGGCGCGCGCAGTTCGAACTTGGCATAGCCGCCGACCAGGCAATTGGCTTCGGTGCAGAGGCCGTAGCCGATCATCCGGCGCCGGTCCTTCTCGCCCGCGACGATGGTCAGGTCGAAATCGGCGTGGCGCTGCTTGTAGCCGCCAGCCCGGTCGCCCGCGCCATGCTTGATCAGGATCAGGCGGGTGGCAAAGCCGGGCATCCGTTTCAGCCAGGCGCTGGTGATTTCCGTCGTCACCAGCGTCGGGAAGCGGGCGATGGCGCGATAGTTGAGCAGCAACGTCGCCAGCCGCGAGGGCAGGCGGAACAGGGAGTCGGGCTTGGTCGAGGGGCGACGCAGCTTGATGAGGTCGAGCCGTCCTTCGGGATCATAGCTGGCGACCAGATCGAGAATCAGGCGCGAGGGCGAAAGCACATGGACGCGCACATCCGCGCGCTTGCCCAGTTCAAGGGCGGCCGGCAGCCAGTGAAACACCTGCTGCGCTTCGGCGATGGCAAGAAAGGCGATGTCGATCGGCAATGAAGGCGGTCCCCACAGATATTCGCCGCCGCAGGGGCATGACCTGCGTTTGCTTTACTTCGCCCCGCGTCGCAATGCGAGGGGGGAGCGAAACGAGGTCGCTCTAGCGTGGCTGGCGCGGGACGCAAGCCGAAGCCCCTCTTCGGCAATGATTATTTGCAATCGATTTGCAACAAGGCCCGCCGGGGCAGAAACATGGTCTCAGTGCTGGACCTTTGCAGATTTTTCGTTATGCGGACCCCCATCAGACAGACATCGACGAAGAGGCTCGACGAGCGATGGCCGAATTTGCTTTGCCCAAGAACAGCAAGATCAGCGGCAAGGGCGTGACCCACAAGGCGCCCGAGGGCGCGACCAATGTCCGCAGCTTCAAGGTCTATCGCTACGATCCGGACTCGGGCGAGAATCCGCGCTACGATACGTTCGAGATCGATCTCGACAATTGCGGCCCGATGGTTCTCGACGCGCTGCTGAAGATCAAGAACGAGTATGACTCGACCCTGACCTTCCGCCGTTCGTGCCGCGAAGGCATTTGCGGTTCCTGTTCGATGAACATGAACGGCAAGAACGGCCTGGCCTGCACCACCGCGATCGACGAATGCGCCGGCAAGCAGGTGCAGATCACCCCGCTGCCGCACATGGACGTCATCAAGGATCTGGTGCCGGACTTCACCCACTTCTACGCCCAGTACAACAGCATCAAGCCCTGGCTGCAAACCGTCAGCCCCGCGCCGAGCGGCAAGGAGCGGCTGCAGTCGCCCGCCGATCGCGAGAAGCTGGATGGTCTTTATGAGTGCATCCTGTGCGCCTGCTGCTCGACCAGCTGCCCCAGCTACTGGTGGAACAGCGACAAGTTCCTGGGCCCGGCGATCCTGCTGCAGGCCTATCGCTGGCTGGCCGACAGCCGCGACGAGTTCACCGGCGAGCGCCTCGACGAGCTGGAAGATCCCTTCCGCCTCTATCGCTGCCACACCATCATGAACTGCGCGAACGTCTGCCCCAAGGGCCTGAGCCCGGCCAAGGCGATCGCGGAGACCAAGAAGATGATGGTCGAACGGCAGCTGTAAGTTGACCAGCGACGGTGTTGCAGGCGGGCGACCGCTGAACGAAGGGAAATGGTCGGGCTGGACCGCCTGGCACGATCCGCATCCCGACACCTTCCTGCAGGCCATCGGCCGCGGTTACATGCGCGGGCTGGGCGAGAAGAAGGCGCATGTCGCGCTGGAAACCCGCACCAGCCACCGCAACCGGCTCGATACGCTGCATGGCGGCTTCCTCGCTGCCTTTGCCGACCATGCCTATTTCGGCGGCCTGTGGGCGATGGGTTATCGCGATCAGGTGAACGGCGTGACCATCGACCTGTCGATGCAATATCTGGGCGCGGGCAAGGTCGGTCCCGACCTGCTGGCCGAGGTGGAATTGCTGCGCGAGACCGGGCGCCTGATGTTCCTGCGCATGCTGATCACCCAGGAGGGCGAGCCGGTCGCGGCGTCCACCGCCACGCTGCGCAAGGCGCCCAAGGCGCAGTGACCAGCGTCATCGCCCGTTATGATGCGCTGGTCGAGGCTGGCGAATTGCGGCCCGACCCGGACCAGCGTGCCGCCGCCGTGCGACTCGACCAGCTTCAGCATGATCTGGAAGCGACGCCGGCGCGTGGCTCGACGCTGTGGAAGCTGCTGCGCAAGCAGCCCGAGCCGCCGCGGGGCCTCTACATGTGGGGCGGGGTCGGGCGCGGCAAGTCGATGCTGATGGACCTGTTCTTCGACACGGTCCATGTGCAGCGCAAGAAGCGCGCCCATTTCCATGAATTCATGCTCGACGTGCATGCCCGCCTGGCCGAGGCGCGCAAGTCCGAGTCGGGCGATCCGATCCCGCCGGTGGTCGAGTCGCTGGCCGAAGAGGCGCGGCTGCTCTGCTTCGACGAGATGGTCGTCAACAATATGGCTGATGCGGCGATCATGTCGCGCCTGTTCACGGGGCTGCTGGAAAAGCGGGTGACGATCGTCACCACCTCCAACCGTGAGCCCGACGAACTCTACAAGAATGGCCTCAATCGCCAGCTCTTCCTGCCCTTCATCGACCTCATCAAGGCCAAGCTGGACGTGATGACGCTGAACGGTCCGGTCGATTATCGCCGCGACCGCCTGGGCGACTCGAAGCTGTGGCATGTGCCCAATGGGCCGGAGGCGACCAGGGCGCTGTCGGAGGCCTTTTTCCGCCTGACCGACTTTTCGGTCGAGGACCGGGCCAAGGTGCCCTCGGAGGAGATCGTCGTTCAGGGCGGGCGCACCATGCATGTGCCCAAGAGCCTGAAGGGCGTTGCCGTCTTCTCGTTCAAGCGGCTGTGCGTCGAGGCGCGCGGCGCGCCCGACTATCTGGCGATCGCGCGCAAATATCATACGGTCATCATCGTCGGCATTCCGGTGCTGGGGCCGGAGAAGCGCAACGAGGCGGCGCGCTTCGTCACGCTGATCGACTCGCTCTACGAATATAAGGTCAAATTGCTCGCTTCGGCCGATGCCGAGCCGATGCGACTCTATCCCGAAGGGGATGGGGCGTTCGAATTCGAGCGGACCGTGTCGCGGTTGATGGAAATGCAGTCCGACGATTATCTCGCGCTGGGTCACGGCCCCAAATAAGCGCGGCGCACCCCGTCGTGCGCGCATTTCGCCCTATCGCCGCTTGCGTCGACGTTCATCAGGGCGCAACTTTCTTACGGAAAAACAGACCGGATGCTTCCACTTGGGAAGCATCCGGCAGGCTACCGCTGCAGGGAAGGCTCTAGGTCCAGGGTAGGAGACCAGGAGCGACAGGGTGTGAAAAAGCCTCTAATGCAACTGCGAATGAATTGCAAAGATAATTTGCTGCAGGGGGCTTTGTTTGGTTGAAACCCCCACAATATGGGCGTAGGCGCACTGACAATTCCAGAGTTCACATCTTGGAGGATGATTGCATATGGCCCGTAAGAAGATCGCGCTCATTGGCGCTGGCAATATCGGCGGCACGCTCGCGCATCTCGCGGCTCTCAAGGGACTCGGTGACATCGTCCTGTTCGACGTCGTCGAAGGCGTTCCCCAGGGCAAGGCTCTCGACCTGTCGCAGTGCGCCTCGGTCGAAGGCTTCGATGCGAAGATCACCGGTTCCAACGACTATGCCGATATCGCGGGCGCGGACGTCATCATCGTCACCGCCGGTGTCGCCCGCAAGCCGGGCATGAGCCGCGACGACCTGCTGGGCATCAACCTCAAGGTCATGAAGGCCGTGGGCGAGGGCATCGCCGCCAACGCCCCCGACGCCTTCGTCATCTGCATCACCAACCCCTTGGATGCCATGGTCTGGGCGCTGCGCGAATTTTCGGGCCTGCCCGCAAACAAGGTCGTCGGCATGGCCGGCGTTCTGGACAGCTCGCGCTTCAACCACTTCCTGGCGGAAGAATTCAACGTCTCGGCCAAGGACGTCACCAGCTTCGTGCTCGGCGGCCATGGCGACACCATGGTTCCGGTGATCGAATATTCGACCGTCGCCGGCATCCCGGTTCCCGACCTGATCAAGCAGGGCCGTTCGACCCAGGAGCGCATCGACGCCATCGTCAAGCGCACCCGTTCGGGCGGCGGCGAGATCGTCGCGCTGCTCAAGACCGGTTCGGCCTTCTATGCGCCCGCCACCAGCGCGATCGCCATGGCTGAAGCCTATCTGGGCGACAAGAAGCGCCTGCTGCCCTGTGCCGCGAACCTGACCGGCCAGTATGGCGTCGACAATCTCTATGTCGGCGTGCCGGTCATCATCGGCAAGGATGGCGTCGAGCAGGTCATCGAGATCGAGCTGAACGACGAAGCCAAGGCCAACCTCCAGGTGTCGGTCGACGCCGTCAAGGAACTGCTGGAAGCCTGCAAGGGTATCGATCCCTCGCTCGCCTGAGCCAACCAGCTTGCACCGTCCCGTTCCAGGTAAGTGCGCAGCCTGGGACGGGTCGCTTTAGACCCAAGTGCCACGTCCACAGAGAATAAAGGGACACATATGTCCATTCTGGTGAACAAGAACACCAAGGTCATCACCCAGGGTATGACCGGTGCCACCGGCACCTTCCACACCGAAACCGCTCTTGCCTATGGCACGCAGATGGTTGGCGGCGTGACCCCCGGCAAGGGCGGCACGACCCACATCGGTCTGCCGATGTTCGACACCGTTGCCGAAGCCAAGTCGAAGACCGGCGCCGACGCATCGGTCATCTATGTTCCGCCGCCGTTCGCGGCCGACTCGATCCTGGAAGCGATCGATGCCGAAATCCCGCTGATCGTCGCGATCACCGAAGGCATCCCGGTTCTGGACATGGTCAAGGTGAAGCGCGCCCTGTCGGGTTCGAAATCGCGCCTGATCGGCCCGAATTGCCCCGGCCTGCTGACGCCCGGCGAGTGCAAGATCGGCATCATGCCCGGCAACATCTTCTCGAAGGGTTCGGTCGGCGTCGTGTCGCGTTCGGGCACGCTGACCTATGAAGCCGTGTTCCAGACCACCAATGCGGGCCTGGGCCAGACCACGGCCGTCGGCATCGGCGGTGACCCGGTCAACGGCACCAACTTCATCGACGTGCTGGAACTGTTCCTGGCCGACGACGCCACCGAATCGATCATCATGATCGGTGAAATCGGCGGCGACGCGGAAGAGCAGGCTGCCCAGTTCCTGATCGACGAAGCCAAGAAGGGCCGCAAGAAGCCGATGGCCGGCTTCATCGCTGGTCGCACGGCGCCTCCGGGCCGTCGCATGGGCCACGCCGGCGCGATCGTGTCGGGCGGCAAGGGCGACGCGGAAAGCAAGATCGCGGCGATGGAAGCGGCCGGCATCAAGGTCGCTGCCAGCCCGAGCCTGCTGGGCGAGACCCTGCTGGAAGTGCTGAAGGGCTGATCCGCCTTTAAAATATGATATGGAAACGCGGCCGGGCTGCACCCCGGCCGCACTTTCCCGCTCCGCGACTGCACGCGGCATGCATGGGACACAAGACGATGGGTTACGAGAACCAGGATTTCGAGATCGAACAGGGGCCGAGCTGGGCACGCCCCAACTGGCCGTTGGCGGACACCGACGACCTGACCGGGGCGATGGACCCGACGCAGATGCAGGTGGCCGTGAAGGCTGCTGCAAAGGCGCAGGGTGCTGCTGTTTCCGAGGCCGATATCGCATCGGCTGCCGAGGACGCAATCCGCGCGCAGATGCTGATCCGCACATATCGCGTGCGCGGTCATCTGGCCGCCAATCTCGATCCGCTGGGCCTGGCCAAGCGTGACCTGCCGGCGGACCTGACCCCGGAATATCATGGCCTGACCGACGCGTCGAAGAAGGTCTTCCTGGGCGGCACGCTGGGCCTGCAGTACGCGACCGTCGCGGAGATCGTGACGATCCTGCGCCAGAATTACTGCGGTAATGTCGGCCTTGAATATATGCATATCGCGGACGTCGAAGAGCGCCGCTTCCTGCAGGAACGCCTGGAAGGCAAGGACAAGGAAATCCACTTCACGCCCGAGGGCAAGAAGGCGATCCTGGCCAAGGTCATCCAGGGCGAGCAGTATGAGAAGTTCCTGGGCCGCAAATATGTCGGCACCAAGCGCTTCGGCCTCGACGGTGGCGAGTCCATGATCCCCGCGCTCGAAGCGGTCATCAAATATGGTGGCGCATCGGGCGTGCGCGAGATCGTGTTCGGCATGGCCCATCGCGGCCGCCTGAACGTCCTTGCCAACGTCATGGCCAAGGGCTTCCGCGTCATTTTCCACGAATTCTCGGGCGGCACTGCCAACCCCGAAGACGTGGGTGGTTCGGGCGACGTGAAATATCACCTCGGCACCTCGACCGACCGTGAGTTCGACGGCGTCAAGGTCCACATGTCGCTGGTCCCCAACCCGTCGCACCTTGAAACCGTCGATCCGGTGGTGCTGGGCAAGGTCCGCGCGCAGCAGACCTTCCGCGATGACCTCACCAAGCATGAGCAGGTTCTGCCCGTGCTGATCCACGGCGACGCGGCCTTTGCCGGCCAGGGCATCGTCTGGGAATGCCTCGGCTTCTCGGGCGTCAGCGGCTACAACACCGGCGGCTGCGTCCACTTCATCATCAACAACCAGATCGGCTTCACCACCAGCCCGCAATTCTCGCGCGGCTCGCCCTATCCGTCGGACGTGGCGAAGGGTGTCCAGGCGCCGATCCTGCACGTCAATGGCGACGATCCCGAAGCCGTGACCTTCGCGACCAAGCTGGCCATGGAATATCGCCAGAAATTCCATCGCGACGTCGTCGTCGACATGTGGTGCTATCGCCGCTTCGGTCATAACGAAGGCGACGAGCCGGGCTTCACCCAGCCGCTGATGTACAAGGAAATCCGTCAGCATCCGCCGGTCAGCGACATTTATGCCGCGCGCCTGAAGGCGGAAGGCGTGGTGGACGACGCGTTCGTCTCCGGTTCGACCGACGAGTTCGTCGCCCATCTGGAAGACGAGTTCGAAGCTGCCAAGAGCTACAAGGCCAACAAGGCCGACTGGTTCGCCGGTCGCTGGTCGGGCCTGCACAAGCCGGCTGATGCCGAAACCGCGCGCCAGAGCGTGGAATCGGCGATCAACCAGAAGCTGTTCGACAGCCTGGGCCGCACGCTGACCACCGTTCCCGAAGGCCATAATGTCCACAAGACGCTGAAGCGCGTGCTGGATGCCAAGGCCGAGATGTTCAAGTCGGGTGCCAATTTCGACTGGGCAACCGGCGAGGCGCTGGCCTTCGGTTCGCTGCTGTCGGAAGGCTATGGCGTTCGCCTGTCGGGTCAGGACTCGGGTCGCGGCACCTTCAGCCAGCGTCACGCGGTCTGGACCGACCAGGACACCGAGGCCAAGTATATCCCGCTCTCGACCGTGCCACATGGCCGTTTCGAAGTGCTGGACTCGCCTTTGTCCGAATATGGCGTGCTGGGCTTTGAGTATGGTTTCGCCCTGGCGGACCCGAAGAGCCTGGTGATCTGGGAAGCGCAGTTCGGCGATTTCGCCAATGGTGCGCAGATCATCTTCGACCAGTATATCGCGTCGTCGGAAACCAAGTGGCTGCGGTCCAACGGCCTCGTCTGCCTGCTGCCGCACGGCTATGAAGGCCAGGGCCCCGAGCATAGCTCGGCGCGTCTGGAACGCTATCTGCAGCTCTGCGCCGAAGGCAATATCCAGGTCGCGAATATCACGACCCCGGCCAATTACTTCCACGCGCTGCGTCGCCAGATGCTGCGGCCCTTCCGCAAGCCGCTCATCATCATGGCGCCCAAGTCGCTGTTGCGTCACAAGGCCGCCGTCAGCAAGGCCGAGGACTTCCTGGGCGAAACGCACTTTAAGCGCATCCTGTCGGACCCCAATGGGTCGGCCGACAAGGATACCAAGCGCCTGGTGCTCTGCTCGGGCAAGGTCTTCTACGACCTGATGGAAGCCCGCGACGCCGCCGGCGACGCCAACACCCAGATCGTCCGTATCGAACAGATTTATCCGTTCGCCACCGACGCACTGGCCACGCGCATCGAGCGCATGACCAATCTGGAAGACGTCGTCTGGTGTCAGGAAGAACCGCGCAACAACGGCGCCTGGTCCTTCGTCGAACCCTACATCGAGGAAGCGCTGGCCAAGGCCGGCAAGGCGCCCAAGCGCGCTCGCTATGCCGGCCGCAAGGCATCGGCATCGCCTGCCACGGGCCTGGCCTCGCGCCATGTGTCCGAACAGGGCGCCCTCGTCGCCGATGCGCTGGGTCACAGCGTTCGTGAAGAAATCCGTCGCCAGAAGAAAGGCTGAGAAAGCACATGGCAACCGAAGTCAAAGTCCCCACGCTGGGCGAATCCGTTACCGAAGCAACCGTCGGTCAGTGGCTCAAGAAGCCGGGTGAAGCGGTCAAGGCCGACGAGCCGATCGTCAGCCTGGAAACCGACAAGGTCGCGGTCGACGTGCCCTCGCCGGTCGCCGGTGTCATGGGTGATCTGGTCGCCAAGGAAGGCGACACGGTCGAGGTCGGCGCGCTGCTGGCCTATGTGAACGAAGGCGGAGCCGCTGCTGCCGCTCCTGCTGCCGCTGCTCCCGCCGCCAAGGCGGAAGCCGCTGCGCCCGCGCCGGCCGCTTCGGCCCCGGCTGCATCGGACGACGAAGAGGGCGGCAGCCTGACCCTGTCGCCGGCGGTCCGCCGCCTGGTGCTGGAGCATGGTCTTGACCCGAGCAAGATCAAGGGCACCGGCAAGGACGGCCGTCTGACCAAGGACGACGTCATGGCCGCCGTCGCTGCCGGCACTGCCAAGGCTGCTGCTGCGACCCCTGCTTCGGCGCCTGCCGCCGATGCGCCGGCCGCTGGCCCCAGCCGCAAGCAGGAACGCGTCAAGATGACCCGCCTGCGCCAGACCGTCGCCAAGCGTCTGAAGGAAGCGCAGAACAACGCTGCCCTGCTGACCACGTACAACGACGTCGACATGACCAACGTCATCGAGGCGCGCGCCAAGTACAAGGATCTGTTCGAGAAGAAGCATGGCGTCCGTCTGGGCTTCATGGGCTTCTTCACCAAGGCCGTCTGCATGGCGCTGAAGGACATTCCGGGCGTCAACGCGCAGATCGAAGGCGACGAGATCGTCTATAACGACTTCGCCGACATCTCGGTCGCCGTCTCGGCCCCGACCGGCCTGGTCGTTCCGGTCATCCGCAATGCGGAAAGCCTGAGCGTCGCTGCCATTGAAAAGACCATCGGCGGCTTCGGCAAGAAGGCCAAGGAAGGCAAGCTGACGATGGAAGATATGAAGGGCGGCACCTTCACCATCTCCAACGGCGGCGTGTTCGGTTCGCTGCTGTCCAGCCCGATCATCAACCCGCCCCAGTCGGCGGTTCTGGGCCTGCACCGCATCGAGGACCGCCCGGTCGTCCGTAACGGTCAGATCGTGATCCGCCCGATGATGTATCTGGCGCTCAGCTATGACCATCGTCTGATCGACGGTCGTGAAGCGGTGACCTTCCTTGTCGCGGTCAAGAACGCGATCGAGGATCCGACCCGTCTGCTGATCGACCTGTAATAATCACCATTTATTGTTGCCCCGGCTTCGGCCGGGGCGCCTCTTGCCCTTGATTTGGGGCAGAGCGATGCCAGTTAGGCTGGCATGACTGGAGAAGGGAAAACCCCATGTCCGATTTCGATTATGACGTCCTGGTTATCGGTGCTGGCCCGGGTGGCTATGTCGCCGCGATCCGCGCTGCGCAGCTGGGCCTGAAGACCGCCTGCGCTGAAAGCCGCGAGACGCTTGGCGGCACCTGCCTCAATGTCGGCTGCATCCCGTCGAAGGCGCTGCTGCACGCCTCGGAACTTTATGACGAGGCCGCCAATGGCGCGCTCGCCAAGCTGGGCGTCAAGATCGACAAGATGAGCCTGGACCTGCCCACCATGCAGGGCCAGCGCGTCGATGCCATCAAGGGCCTGACCGGCGGCATCGAATATCTGTTCAAGAAGAACAAGGTGACCTGGCTCAAGGGCCTGGCCAGCTTCACCGGCGCCAACACCGTCGAAGTGAATGGCGAGAAGGTGACGGCGAAGAACATCGTCATTGCCACCGGTTCGTCGGTCGCCCCGCTGCCCGGCGTGGCCGTGGACAATGCAGGCGGCAAGATCGTCGATTCGACCGGCGCGCTGGAACTGGACAAGGTTCCGGGCCATCTGGTCGTCGTCGGCGGTGGCGTCATCGGTCTGGAACTGGGTTCGGTGTGGAAGCGCCTGGGCGCCAAGGTGACCGTGGTCGAATATCTCGACCAGATCCTGCCCGGCATGGACGGCGAAGTCCGCAAGGAAGCCAACAAGATCTTCAAGAAGCAGGGCTTCGAATATAAGCTCGGCACCAAGGTGACCGGCGCCGAAGTCGGCAAGTCGGGCGTGACCCTGACCGTCGAACCGGCCGCCGGTGGCGAAGCCGAAAAGATCGAGGCCGACGTTGTCCTGGTGTCGATCGGTCGTCGTCCCAACACCGAGGGCCTGGGCCTCGACAAGATCGGCCTGGAGCTGAACGCGCGCGGTCAGATCGAGACCGATCATGAGTTCGGCACCAAGGTTCCGGGCGTCTGGGCGATCGGCGACGTCATCCCCGGCCCGATGCTGGCGCACAAGGCCGAGGACGAGGGCATTGCCGTCGCCGAGAATATCGCGGGCCTGACCGGCATCGTGAACCATGACGTGATCCCCTCGGTGGTCTACACCAAGCCGGAAATCGCGGGCGTGGGCCTGACCGAGGAAGCCGCCAAGGAACGTGGCGCCGTCAAGGTCGGCAAGTTCCCGATGATGGCGAACAGCCGTGCCAAGACCAATCACGAGCCCGACGGCTTCGTGAAGATCATCGCCGACGCCGAAACCGATAAGGTGCTGGGCGTGTGGATCATCGCGACCGTCGCCGGCACGATGATCGCGCAGGCGGCGCAGGCCATGGAATTCGGCGCGTCGAGCGAAGACATCGCCTATACCTGTCATGCGCACCCGACGCACAGCGAAGCGATCAAGGAAGCGGCGATGGCCGTGACCGGCAAGCCGATCCACATGTGATCGACTGCGCTATCGCAGGATAAGGGAAGGGGCCTCCGCCAAGCGGGGGCCTTTTTCTTTTGGGGAAGGACGCGCGCTGTTCTATCGGACGCGCATGAACCAGTTCCCCTCCAGCCAGTCGGTGCCGTCGGCCAATCCTGAGCGGTTGTTCTTTGCGCTATGGATCATCTTTTCGGTGCTGACCGCGCTGGCCGACATCATCGCGATCGTTCGCCATCCCGAAATGACGCTGCAGATATTACCGCAGACGGCTCTGGGACTGGCGGTGTGCCTGCCCTTCGGCGCGGTCGCGATCCTGCTGCGACGCCGGCGGCTCAAGCGCCAGGCGGCGCGCGACGCCTTTCTTCAGGCGATGGCGCGGCTCGACTGAGCATCGCCGGCGGGCGCCAGCGCGGGCCGAATGGCGACGCGGTTGCGGCCCTTTTCCTTCGCTTCATAGAGCGCGCTGTCGGCGCGGGCGATCGCGTCATGGATCGAGCGGTCGGCGCGGTGCAGGCTGGTGAGGCCGAAGCTGGCGGTGAGCGGGCCGGGCAGGCCAAGCCGGCTTGCCGCCTGTTCGGCAAAGCGCAGCCGGATCGCGTCGGCTATGCCGGTCGCCATGGCGGGGTCTGCGCCGGGCAGGAAGAGGATGAACTCCTCGCCGCCGAAGCGGGCGATGACGGCATCGGCCGGGGCCAGCGCCCGCAGGGCATCGGCCAGCGCGACGATCACCCGGTCGCCCAGCCCATGGCCATGGGCGTCGTTGACCCGCTTGAAATGATCGATGTCGCAGGCGATCAGGCTGCCGCTGGCATCATGGCGCGCCACCGCTTCCTCGAACCCGCGGCGGTTGAGCAGGCCCGACAGCGGATCGACATGGGCATCATGGCGATAGCGGGTGAGCACGTCCTGCATGGCCGTCGCGAGTGCGGAGAGGGCCAGGAACAGGCCGAACATGCAGGCCAGCGCCTGCATCAGGAAGGCATATTGGCTGTCGCGGAACGCGACGCCGCCGGGCAGGGTGAAGGACACGCTGCTGCCGCGCAGCAGATTGTCGAGCGCGACCAGAGTGACGGCGGCATAGAGGGCGCGATCGGGCCAGCCGCGAAGCTGGCCGCGCCCGGCGATCAGCGGAATGGAAATCAGCAGGAAGCAGCCGAAGTCGGACGACACCAGTTCCAGCGGGACGATGTCCCGCATCACCGCAAAGCTGCAGATCAGGATCGATATCGCCCAGATGGCGATGCGCAGCCCCAGCACCCAATTGGGGCGCCAGCGCGTCAGCAGTGCCTGGCTGAACAGCAGGAAGCCGGTGGCAAAGGCGGTGTCGGCGACGATGCCCCACAGGTCGGTCGGCAGGAAGTCGAACGCGACCGGCACGGCAAAGCCCATGGCGACGCTGAAGAAGGCGCCGCTCCACCAGCCCGCTTCGCGCGCGCCCCAGCCCCAGACGATGAGGAAGGCGACGCCGAAGCTGGCCATCATGATGGGCAGGAAGAAGGCGAAATTCTCACCCACGAGGCGCGACCGATCCTTTGTGCAGCATGACGGCATGACGTCGCGTCATGCAGGAGCGCCATCCTGCATTTTCCGGTAAATGTCGATGGTTAAGAGAGCGTAACGGTTGCGGCGGGCCGAGCGGGAAACTGCCTAACCTGGATCAGAAACGCGGTTTCCGCTTCTCGCGGAACGCCGCGACGCCTTCGGCAAAGTCGGGATAGGTGAAGGCGTCGCGGAACATCTCCAGCGTCACCATATCGTCATCCGCCTGTCCGTCGAGGATGCGGCGGACCATCGCCTTCGACGCGCGCACGCTATGCTGGGCATTGGCGGCGATCTCGCCGGCCAGCCTTTCAGCGGCGGCCAGCGGATCGGCCGCGACCTCATCGATCAGACCGATGGCAAGGGCCGCGTCGGCATCGTGCAGCGCGCCGGTGAAGAGGATGCGCTTGGCCCGTGCCGCCCCGACCAGATCGACCAGCAGGCGGGTGTCGAACAGCGAATAGACGATGCCCAGCTTGGCGGGCGTGATGCCCATGCGCGCGGTGGGGGCCGCGATGCGCAGGTCGCAGGCGATCGCCAGGCCGCATCCGCCGCCAACGCAATCGCCGTCGATCGCCGCGATCACCGGCTTTTCGGCATGGGCCAGCGCATATTGGGTGGAGCGGATCGCGGCCTGATTGGCGGCACGCCAGCCGGCATCGCCCGAACAGGCGGCAAATTCATGGATGTCGGCGCCCGCGCAGAACAGGCCGGGCGTCGCCGAGGCCAGGATCAGCACGCGGATGTCCGCGTCGGCCATGGCATCGGCTACCAGATGGGGCAGCGCTTCCCACATCGCCTGGGTCATGGCGTTGCGGCGATCGGCTCGGTCGATCAGCAGCCGGGCGATCGCGCCGTCGCGCTCCAGCCGCAGGGTCATGGCCGCGTCATGCCGGCCAGGCTTCCAGCATCGGCACCAATTCGTCGAAATGGTGGATCACGCCGTCGGCCTCCAGATTTTCGACCGGGCCGTCGAGGAAGCCGAAGCTGACCGCGATGCTGGGAATGCCGGCATTGCGGGCGCCGGCAATGTCGTTGATCGTGTCGCCCAGGAAGATGGTGCGGCCGCCGCCGGCCCGCTCGATCATCGCATGGATCGGCGCCGGATCGGGCTTGGCAATGCCGACCGTGTCACCGGCCACGACCGAGGCGAAGCGGTCGAACAGGCCCAATTGGTGCAGCAAGGGAATCGTGAAGCGTTCCGCCTTGTTGGTGCAGATGGCGAGCCGCACGCCGCGCTCCGCCAGCGCATCCAGCATCGCCATCATGCCGGGATAGGGCAGGGAGTAGAGCGCCAGATTCTGCTCATAATAATCGAGCAGGATCGGCAGCGTCTGGTCGAGGATCGCTTCGTCATAGCCGCCCGACGCGTCGAGCGCGCGCTGCAGCATCACCTTGGCACCCTTGCCCACGAAGGGCCGGATGGAATCGACCGGGAAGGGGGCTCGGCCGATCGTGCCGATCGCATAATTGACCGCCGCGGCCAGATCGCCGCTGGTGTCGAGCAGGGTGCCGTCGAGGTCGAAGCCGACAATGTCGAAGGATAAGCGTGCCATGGCATCGCCATGCCGCGTCGGCGGTGGCAATGGCAAGGCAAACATGGCAGAGAGCCGTGATATTCCAGACCACTTGAACGAAAAGGACGCGCTCGCCGTGACCGCACCTCGCCCCCTAGCAGTCGTCATCCTTGCCGCCGGGCAGGGCACAAGGATGAAGTCCGGCACGCACAAGGTGCTGCACCCGATCGCCGGGCGGCCGATGCTGCTGCACCTGCTTGCCAGCGTCGCGGACCTGCTGCCCGAGCGGCAAGTGGTCGTGGTCGGCGCCGGCCGCGAGCAGGTGGAAAAGGCGGTCGAGGGCAGCGGCGTCGCCATCGCCGTGCAGGACCAGCAGCTTGGCACCGGTCATGCCGTGGCGCAGGCGCATGATGCGCTGGCGGGGTTCGCCGGTGACGTGCTGATCCTCTATGGCGACGTGCCGCTGGTCAGCGGCGCGACGATGAAGGCGATGCTCGATCGGTTGAGCCGGGGCGACGAGCCGCGCGCGGTGGTGCTGGGCTTCCGCCCGGATGATGCCGCCGCCTATGGCCGGATCATCGCCGATGGCCAGGGCATCATCGAGAAGATGGTCGAGTTTAAGGATGCGAGCGAGGCCGAGCGCGCCGTCACCTTGTGCAACAGCGGCCTGATGGCGGTGCGGGCGAGCGACCTGTTCGTGCTGCTCGACCAGATCGGCAACAACAATGCGGCCGGCGAATATTATCTGCCCGACATCATCATGCTGCCCGGTGCGAACAGCGCCGTGATCGAGACCGAAGCGTGGGAAGTGGCCGGCGTGAACAGCCGCGCCGAACTGGCCGGCGTCGAAGCCGTGTGGCAGGACCGCCGCCGGGCCGAGGCGATGCGCGAGGGCGTGACCCTGGTCGCGCCGCAGACCGTCTTCTTCTCGCACGACACGGTGCTGGGTCGCGACGTGACGGTCGAACCCAATGTCGTCTTCGGTCCGGGTGTCACCGTCGCTGACAATGTCGTCATCCACGCCTTCTCCCATCTGGAGGGCGCGACCGTGGCCAGCGGTGCCGATATCGGCCCCTATGCCCGGCTGCGTCCGGGCGCTGACATCGGCCCCAAGGCAAAGGTCGGCAATTTCGTCGAGATCAAGAAGGCGCGCCTCGACGAAGGGGCGAAGGTCAATCACCTCTCCTATATCGGCGACGCCAGCGTCGGCGCGGCCGCCAATATCGGCGCGGGCACCATCACCTGCAATTATGACGGCTTCTTCAAGTACAAGACGCAGATCGGTGCGGGCGCCTTCATCGGCTCCAACAGCGCGCTGGTCGCGCCGGCGACGATCGGCGATGGCGCGATCGTTGCGGCGGGCAGCGTCGTGACCAAGCCGGTTCCGGCCGACGCGCTGTGCCTCGTCCGCCCGCAACAGGAAAGCAAGCCGGGCTGGGCGGCGGCGTTCCGCACCCGCATGCGCGAGCGGAAGGCGAAGGCTTGAATTTCATCCGGCGCCGGCCGTTTCTGTCCGCCCTGCTGTTCCTGCTGCTGATCGCAGTGGCAGGGCCGCTCTGGCTGTTGATGAATGCGCGCGCCATGCCGGTCGTGCGGCGCGCCGATGTCGTGCTGCCTTTCCCGGCGGGCGCGTCGCAGCAGCCGATCCGGGTCGCGCTGCTGACCGACACCCATCTGTCTGGGCCGGACAACAGCCCGGCGCGGATGGCGCGGATCGTGGCCCGGATCAACGGCCTCAAGCCGGACCTGATCCTGCTGGGCGGCGACTATATCGGCGACAATAAATGGGGCGCGACCTATGATGCGCGCCACGCGATCGCGCCCTTCGCCGGGCTGCGCGCGCCGATGGGCGTGGTCGCGGTGCTGGGCAATCATGACAGCCGCAGCAGGAAGAACCGGGTGGCACTGAGCGCCGACGACTGGCAGCGCGCCTTTGCCGATCTGGGCATCACCCTGGTACAGGATGGCGCGGTGCGGCGCGGGCCGCTGGCGATCGGCGGGCTCAAGGATATCTATACCCGCAAGCCCGACATACCCGATACGCTGAAGGCGATGCAGGACATCGGTGGCGCGCCGGTGATCCTGTCGCACGGGCCCGATGTCTTTCCGCTGCTGCCCGATGCACCGTCGCTGACCCTGGTCGGCCATACCCATTGCGGTCAGGTGGCACTGCCCTTTGCCGGGATCGTCTATGTCCCCTCCCGCTATGGTACCCGCTATGCCTGCGGCCGCTATCAGGATGGGCGGAAGGCGATGATCGTGTCCGGAGGCGTGGGGACCAGCGGCCTGCCTTTCCGCATGCTGGCGCCGCCCGACATCTGGCTGATCACCATCCGGCCACGATGACATTCTTTTCATGGCTCGGCCATGGCGCTGTCGCCCGACCGGCATTAATGGCATGGCGACAAAGCTGTCCTATATGGACGCTATCTGACTAATCTGGTTCGGCGGGGCTTTCCACCATGTGCGGTATCATCGGAATTATTGGTAAGGATCAGGTCGCGGAACGACTGGTCGATGGCCTCAAGCGGCTGGAATATCGCGGCTATGACAGCGCCGGTGTCGCCACCGTGCATGACGGCCGGATCGATCGCCGCCGGGCCGAGGGCAAGCTCAACAATCTGGTCAAGGAACTTGGCCAGTCGCCGCTGGCCGGCACCACCGGCATCGCCCATACCCGCTGGGCCACCCATGGCGCGCCGACCACCAGCAATGCGCACCCCCATGCGACCGGCGAAGTGGCGCTGGTCCACAATGGCATCATCGAGAATTTCAAGCCTCTGCGCGATGAGCTGATTGCCCGCGGCCGCACCTTCGACAGCCAGACCGACACCGAAGTGGTCGCCCATCTGGTCAGCGAACTGGTGGAGCAGGGCGTGGCGCCGAAGGAGGCCGTGGCCCAGGTGCTGCCGCGCCTGCACGGCGCCTTCGCGCTCGCCATCCTGTTCAAGAGTCATCCCGACATGCTGATCGGTGCGCGTCTCGGTTCGCCGCTAGTCGTAGGCTATGGCGATGGCGAGACCTTCCTCGGCTCCGACGCGCTGGCGCTCGCCCCGCTGACCCAGCGCATCGCCTATCTGGACGAGGGCGACTGGGTCGTCATCACCAAGGATGGCGCCGAGATTTTCGACAAGGACAACAACCCGGTCGAGCGTCCGGTCACCATTTCCGGCGTGTCCGGCGCGATGATCGACAAGGGCAATCATCGCCACTTCATGCAGAAGGAAATTTATGAGCAGCCGGTCGTCGTGGCCCAGACGCTCAAGGCCTATCTGCAGCGGATGGATGATCGCGTATCGCTGCCGATCCCGGATTTCGACTTGTCGACCATCCGCCGCGTCACCATCGTCGCCTGCGGCACCAGCTTCTATGCCGGCATGGTCGCGCGCTACTGGTTCGAACAGTTCGCCCGCGTCCCGGTCGATTTGGATTTCGCCTCCGAGTTCCGCTACCGCGAGCCGGTGATGGAGGAGGGCGGCCTCGCCCTGTTCATCAGCCAGTCCGGCGAAACCGCCGATACGCTGGCCGCGCTGCGCTATGCCCGCGCCCAGGGGCAGAAGATCGCCGTCGTCGTCAATGTGCCGACCAGTTCGATGGCGCGCGAGGCCGACCTGCTGCTGCCGACCCATGCCGGCCCGGAAATCGGCGTCGCCTCGACCAAGGCCTTCACCTGCCAACTCGCCGTGCTGGCAGCCTTGGCCGCCAATCTGGCGCGGGCCAAGGGCAAGCTCAGCGCCAAGGATGAAAAGGAAATCGTCCGCCATCTCGCCGAAGCGCCCGCCGCGATCAACGGCGCGCTCGCCTATGACGAGGCGATCGAGGCGATGGCCCATCATATCGTGCCAGCGCGCGATGTCCTGTATCTCGGCCGCGGCACCGACTATCCGCTGGCGCTGGAAGGCGCTCTGAAGCTCAAGGAAATCAGCTATATCCATGCCGAGGGCTATGCCGCCGGCGAGATGAAGCACGGCCCGATCGCGCTGATCGACGAACTGGTGCCGGTGATCTGCATCGCGCCCAGCGGCCCCTTGTTCGAAAAGACCGTCAGCAACATGCAGGAAGTGCAGGCGCGCGGCGGCAAGGTGGTCCTGATTTCCGACTATGACGGGGTGCAGGCGGCAGGCGAAGGCTGCCTCGCCACCATCACCATGCCCAAAGTCCACCCGCTGATCGCGCCGATGGTCTATGCCGTGCCGGTGCAACTGCTCGCCTATCATGTCGCCGTACTCAAGGGCACCGACGTCGATCAGCCGCGCAACCTGGCAAAGAGCGTCACGGTGGAGTGAGCCGGGCCGCCCCTGCCATCATGATGGCAGGGGTCTTGGCTGCTCGCGCTTCGATCAGCCACCGCCCGGCGAATTATGGCCACCGGCCGGCACCGGGCCGCCGCTTGGCGCGTGGCTGTGGTCGGGATTGCTGTCCCAGTCGATATGATAAAGGTCGAAGCGGCGGTCGCGCAGGTTGCGGACCGTGCCTTCGGCCCGCGCCCAGCTGAGGTCGGCCAGGTTCACGTCCGCCATGGTCAGCGTTTCGACATTCTCGCTCGCCTCGGCTGCGATGCCGTCCCGCGCGAAGGGCAGGTCGCACGGCGTCAGGATCGCGCTCTGGGCATATTGGATGTCCATATTGTCGACGTTCGGCAGATTGCCGACATTGCCCGACATCACGACATAGCATTGATTCTCGATCGCGCGGGCCTGCGCGCAATAGCGCACGCGCATATAGCCCAGGCGCGAGTCGGTGCAGAAGGGGACGAAGATGATGCGCGCCCCCTGATCGACCAGGCGGCGGGCCAGTTCGGGAAATTCGCTGTCATAGCAGATCAGCACGCCGATCGGGCCGCAGTCGGTCTGGATCACGTCGAGCGCGTCGCCGCCCTTGATGTTCCACCAGAAGGCTTCGTTGGGGGTCGGGTGGATCTTTTCCTGGGTGTGGACCGATCCGTCGCGCAGCGCGACATAGGCGATATTCTGGATGTCGCCATCGTCGGCGCGGGTTGGGTGCGACCCGCCGATGATGTTGATATTATATTCCAGCGCCATCCGCGTCAGTTCCTTGGTCAGGCGCGGGGTATAGCCGGTCAGCCGGTCGATCGCTTCGATCGGCGACAGCTTCTTGGTCTCGAACGAGAGCAGGGGCAGGGTGAACAGCTCGGGGAAGACGATGAAGTCCGACCGGTAATCGGCCGCCACGTCGACGAAATATTCGATGTTACGGACGAACTCGTCGAAATCCTTCACCGCGCGCGCCTGGAGCTGGCAGGTGGCGAGGCGGACGCTTTCGACGCCGCGCGGCACCCGCATTTCCGGCGCCTCGTCCGGATCGACATAGGGGTTGCGCCAGACCAGATGCGCGGCATGTCCGTCCGACTGCTTGTCTTCGGGCAGGTAATTTTCCAGCACGCCCAGCGGCTCGAACTGGTTCTTCAACTGGAAGCTGATGACCTGGTCGCGCAGCTTGCCGCTGACCACCTTTTCCAGATAGTCGGCCGGGCTGCCGGCCCGGCGCTTGGCGCGGGCATAGCCGGGCATGCGGCCCGCAATGACGATGCCGTGCAGGTCGAGTTCCTCGGCCAGTTCCTTGCGCTCGTCATAGAGGCGCTGGCCGATGCGCAGTCCGCGCAGCTTGGGATCGACCGCCATTTCATAGCCATAGAGCCATTCGCCCGCGGCGCTGTGACGGGTGCCGAAACCGTTGGCGGTGATTTCCTCCCAGTCATGATGGGAAAAGGCCATCGCCTTGCTGACGCGCATGGTGGCGCAATAGCCCACCACCTTGCTGTCATAGAGGGCGACGAAGCAGCCATTGGGGAAGTTGTTGATCTGGCCGCGGATGGTGGCCAGCGAATAATTGGGCATGCCGGGATAGGCGCGGGCGATCAGCCGCTGGATGCCGCGCACATCGCCGGGCACCGCCGCCCGGACTTCCAGGCGCTTCTTGGCTGTCGTGGTCATTCTTTGCTCCCGTCGCATCAATCCGAAAAGGAAAAGGCGGCGCCGGGATGCGGCGCCGCCTCGTTCCGTTTCCGTATTGAAAGCTTCAGGAAGCGATCAGTTCCGGTAAAAAGCCTTTATCAGGCCCACTTGGCCATTTCGGCTTCCAGATTGACGCGGATCGCCTCGAAGAACTGCTCCGTGGTCATCCAGGCCTGATCCGGGCCGATCAGCAGGGCCAGATCCTTGGTCATCGCGCCGCCTTCGACGGTCTTGATGCAGACCCGCTCCAGCGTCTCGGCGAACTTCACGACGTCCGGCGTGTCGTCGAACTTGCCGCGGAACGACAGGCCCTGGGTCCAGGCGAAGATCGAGGCGATCGGGTTGGTCGAGGTCGCCTTGCCCTGCTGGTGCTGGCGATAGTGGCGGGTGACAGTGCCGTGCGCGGCTTCGGCTTCCACGGTCTTGCCGTCGGGCGACAGCAGGACGGAGGTCATCAGGCCGAGCGAGCCGAAGCCCTGGGCCACGGTGTCCGACTGGACGTCGCCGTCATAATTCTTGCAGGCCCAGACGAACTTGCCGCTCCACTTCAGCGCCGAAGCGACCATGTCGTCGATCAGGCGATGTTCGTAGACGATGCCGGCCGCCTTGAACTTGTCGGCGAATTCGGCGTCGAACACTTCCTGGAACAGATCCTTGAAGCGGCCGTCATAGGCCTTGAGGATGGTGTTCTTGGTCGACAGATAGACGGGCCAGCCGCGGTTCAGGCCATAGTTGAAGCTGGCCTTGGCGAAATCGCGGATCGATTCGTCGAGATTGTACATGCCCATGGCAACGCCGGCGCTGGGGAATTCGAACACTTCATATTCGAGTTCCTCGCCATTGGTGCCGACCCACTTCATGGTCAGCGTGCCGGCGCCGGGCACCTTGAAATCGGTGGCCTTATACTGGTCGCCAAAGGCGTGACGGCCGACGACGATCGGGTCGGTCCAGCCCGGAACCAGGCGGGGGACATTCTTGATGACGATCGGTTCGCGGAACACGACGCCGCCCAGGATGTTGCGGATGGTGCCGTTGGGCGACTTCCACATCTTCTTGAGGCCGAATTCCTCGACGCGCGCTTCGTCGGGGGTGATGGTGGCGCACTTCACGCCGACGCCATATTCCTTGATCGCGTTGGCCGCGTCGATCGTGATCTGGTCGCTGGTCTCGTCGCGCTTCTCGACCGACAGGTCATAATATTTCAGGTCGACGTCGAGATAGGGGAGAATGAGGCGCTCACGGATCCATTCCCAGATGATGCGGGTCATTTCGTCGCCGTCGATTTCCACGACGGGGTTTTTCACCTTGATCTTCGCCATAGCGCCTATTCGCCTTCTTCTCTTGGGTGGAATTATGGGGACGCCCTACGGCCTGCGCCGCCAATGTTCAACCGTCCAGCGCCGGATTTCCGGCCGATCATGCGATGCATGCGCAAGACTGTTGTGCGATGCGCGTTCATGCCGGCAGCCAAGGACGGGGATCGTCGTTGTCAGGATCAATGTCTCCCCCTAAAGACATGCCCATGGAAAATGACGAGATCACGATTGCCGCAGGCGGCAATGTCAAATGGCGCTTCCCCTCGGTCCATCCCGAAGGGGTGAAGTTCGGCGCGATCGCGGCTGCGATCACCGGCCTGTTCTTCGTGATGGGCTGGGAAATCATCGGCTGGCTGATGCTGATGGTCACCATCTGGGTGCTGGCCTTCTTCCGCGATCCGATCCGCGCCGTGCCGCAGGATGAGGGCGCGATCATCGCCCCGGCGGATGGCCTGGTGACCCTGATCCAGCGCGTGCCGCCGCCGCGCGAGATGGCTGGGCCCGATGGCCTGGGCGATCAGCCGCTGATCCGCGTGTCGATCTTCATGAGCGTGTTCGACGTCCATATCAACCGCACCCCGATCGGCGGCACGGTGAAGGCCGTCACCTATATTTCGGGCAAGTTCCTCAACGCCGATCTCGACAAGGCGAGCGAGGATAATGAGCGCCAGCATATCCTGGTCGAGCGTCATGACGGCCTGCGCGTCGGCTTCACCCAGATTGCCGGCCTTGTCGCGCGCCGCATCGTGCCCTTCGTCAAGCCGGGCGACATGGTCGCCGCCGGCCAGCGCATCGGCCTCATCCGCTTTGGCAGCCGTGTCGACGTCTATCTGCCCGCCGGCACCGCGCCGCGCGTGATCCTGGGCCAGCGCACCGTCGCGGGCGAGACGATCCTGGGCCAGATCGGCGATCGCCGCGTGATTGCGGGCATCCAGCAGTGAGGCGGCGTCGCGCCGTTCCGCGCGGGCTGCGGCGCGGCATCACGCTGCGCATGTTGGCGCCCAATGCGGTGACGGCGATGGCGCTGTGCTTCGGCCTCACCGGCGTGCGCTACGGCATTTCGGGCGAGTGGGAGCGGGCGGTATTGTCCATCCTGTTCGCCGGCGTGCTCGACGGACTGGACGGCCGGATCGCCCGGATGCTGCGGGGCGAGAGCCGTTTTGGCGCCGAACTGGATTCGCTTTCCGATTCGATTGCATTCGGCGTCGCGCCGGCGCTGATCCTCTATCTCTGGTCGCTGCATGCCATGCCGAAATTCGGCTGGATCTTCGCGCTTGCCCATGCGCTCTCCTGCGCACTGCGCCTGGCGCGCTTCAACGCCAATATCGATGTCGAGGAGCAGCCGCACAAATCGGCCGGCTTCCTGACCGGCGTGCCGGCGCCCGCGGGTGCTGGCCTCACCTTCGTGCCGCTCTATCTGTGGCTGGTGACGGGCGAAGAGATTTTCCGCGCCTGGTATGTAGTCGCGCCCTGGACCGCGTTCGTGGCCTTCCTGATGATCTCCAGCATCGCCACCTATAGCTGGTCGGCGCTGCGGTTGCGCAAGCGCATTCGGCTGGAACTCATCGCCTTTGTCGGCCTGCTGGCGGCGGCGCTGGCGACCCAACCCTGGTTCACTCTGCTGCTGATCTGCGGCGTCTATGTGCTGCTGATCCCGTTCGGCATCCTGTCCTACGCCAAAGTGCGCAAGCAGCCTGTCGGCTGAGCCGGATGTCCTGTTCAGGCAGCGAGCGCGCTGCCGGGCAAGGCGGGGGCGGACAGGGTAGTGGTGCGGCCCGGCTGGCGAACGCGGTTCCGCGTGATGCGGATATGATAGACGGGCGGGTTCTGGGGAATCGGCTCGAACAGCAAAGCTGCCGCCATCTTCTGATGATAGAGCGCAAACATCCAGGCAATGGTGCCGATCGCCAGCAGGAAGGCGGCGGAGAAAATGGTCGCTGCAACAATGGTGAACATGGCCGCTGACTTTCTATCTTGCCATTTGCACGCTTAGGCTCACTATGTCGGTGCAAACGGGCGTTTAGACTGTTTGTTCCATCTGTTCACTTTATGTTCTCATATTGAGAGCGAGTCAACCCCTTGCGCAACGGGGTTTTGGGCGTTAAAGGCGCGCCCATTCCACATGGGAATCGACATATCCGGTGCCGGACGGGTCTTTGAGACCATCCAAGGTTCCTGATTCCCAGAGGTAGCAACCGGAAGGAGAAATGATTATGGCGACCCCCGTCGTCACCATGCAGCAATTGATCGAGGCTGGCGCCCACTTCGGCCACCAGACCCACCGCTGGAACCCGCGGATGAAGCCGTACATCTTCGGCGACCGCAACGGCATCCACATCCTTGACCTGTCGCAGACCGTGCCGCTCTTCGCGCGCGCCCTCGACTTCGTGTCGGCCACCGTCGCCGGCGGCGGCAAGGTTCTGTTCGTCGGCACCAAGCGCCAGGCCCAGGATCCGATCGCCGAAGCCGCCCGCAAGTCGGGTCAGCACTTCGTCAACCATCGCTGGCTGGGCGGCATGCTCACCAACTGGAAGACCATCTCGGGCTCGATCAAGCGCCTGAAGACCCTCGAAGAGAAGCTGTCGGGCGATACCCACGGCTTCACCAAGAAGGAAGTCCTCCAGATGACCCGCGAGCGCGAGAAGCTGGAACTGTCGCTGGGCGGCATTCGCGACATGAACGGCATCCCCGATGTCATGTTCGTGATCGACGCCAACAAGGAAGAGCTGGCGATCAAGGAAGCCAACACCCTGGGTATCCCGGTTGTCGCCATCCTCGACTCGAACGTCTCGCCCGACGGCATCGCCTTCCCGGTTCCGGCGAACGATGACGCCAGCCGCGCCATCCGCCTCTACTGCGACGCCGTTGCCGCCGCCGCCACCAAGGGCAACCGTGGTGCGCAGCAGGCTTCGGGCATCGACCTGGGCGCTCTGGATGAGCCCGAGGCCGAAGAGGTCGTCGCGCAGGCCTGATCCGCGGTCTTCGAACTGCAAGAATGACAGGCTAGGGCGCGGTCCATTACGGAACGCGCCCTAGTGCTTATCTGATTAAACCCCTTTTGATTTAGGAGCCTCAACATGGCCGAGATTACCGCTGCCGCCGTCAAGGAACTGCGCGACCGTTCGGGCGCGGGCATGATGGATTGCAAGAAGGCCCTCACCGAAGCCAATGGCGACATCGAAGCGGCGACCGACTGGCTGCGCGCCAAGGGTCTGGCTGCTGCCCAGAAGAAGTCGAGCCGCACCGCTGCTGAAGGTCTGGTCGGCGTTGCCGTCGCCGGCACCAAGGGTGTTGCCGTCGAAGTGAACAGCGAAACCGACTTCGTTGCCAAGAACGACCAGTTCCAGGACTTCGTTCGCACCGTGTCGACCGTTGCGCTGGAATCGGGCGCGGCTGACGCCGAAGCCCTGTCGGCCCAGCCGCACCCCGCCGGCGGCACCATCGCCGAAAAGCTGGTCGCCAACATCGCCACCATCGGTGAAAACCAGAATCTGCGTCGCGTCGCCCATGTCGAAGTGACCGAAGGCGTCGTCGTGCCCTACGTGCACAACGCTGCTGCGCCGGGCCTCGGCAAGATCGGCGTGCTCGTCGCGCTCGAAGGCGATGCCCCCGCCGACGTTCTGGAGCCGCTGGGCAAGCAGCTGGCCATGCACATCGCCGCTGCCTTCCCGCTGGCCCTGTCGGCCGACGACATCGATCCGGCCCTGCTGGAGCGTGAGCGCGCGATCGCCGCTGAAAAGGCTGCCGAATCGGGCAAGCCCGCCGAAATCGTCGCCAAGATGGTCGACGGCGCGGTCGCCAAGTTCGCCAAGGAGCAGGCCCTGCTCTCGCAGCTGTTCGTGATGGACAACAAGACCCCGATCGCCGACGTCGTCGCCAAGGCGGCCAAGGATGCCGGCAAGTCGATCTCGCTCAAGTCCTATGTCCGCTTCCAGCTGGGCGAAGGCATCGAGAAGGAAGTCAGCGACTTCGCCGCCGAAGTGGCTGCTGCCGCCGGCGCCTGATCGCCGATCGAGCGACAAGCAAAGGGAAGAGGGCGTCCTGCGGGGCGCCCTTTTTCTATGAGAGCGTGGTGCGTTTGTCGGTCGGCGCCGGTCGGGCCGGGCGCCATCGGTGCCGCTTTCTCCATGAAGAGGCTGGAGCGCACGACAAACGCCCCTTGGCATCGCGCTTTACCGCCTCTAATGTCCCGGCCGCTTCCCCTGCCAACCATCAAGGATTCTTGCCCCACATGACCCGGCCAGCCTTCAAACGCATCCTGCTGAAATTGTCGGGCGAGGTGCTGATGGGGTCCGGCCAGTTCGGCATCGATCCCGAGACCGTCGATCGCGTTGCTGGCGAAATCGCCGCCGCGAAGGATGCGGGCTTCGAACTGTGCGTGGTCGTGGGTGGCGGCAACATTTTCCGCGGCCTTGCCGGCGCGGCCAAGGGCTTCGACCGCACCAGCGCCGACTATATGGGCATGCTGGCGACCGTGATGAACGCGCTGGCGGTGCAGAATGCGCTGGAAAAGATCGGCTGCGACACCCGCGTCCAGTCGGCCATTCCGATGGCGTCGGTGTGCGAACCCTATATCCGTCGCAAGGCCGTGCGCCATATGGAGAAGGGCCGGATCGTGATCTTCGCGGCGGGCACCGGCAATCCCTTCTTCACCACTGATACCACGGCGGCCCTGCGCGCAGCGGAAATGAACTGCGACGCGCTGTTCAAGGGCACCAGTGTCGATGGCATCTATGATGCCGATCCCAAGAAGGTGGCGGATGCCACCCGCTATGAGGCGATCAGCTTCGACCAGGTGCTGACCGACAATCTCAAGGTCATGGACGCCAGCGCGATCGCGCTGTGCCGTGAAAATCATATTCCCATCGTCGTCTTCAACATCCGCGAGGAAGGCAACCTGGCCAAGGTGCTGGCGGGTGAAGGCACCGCGACGATCGTGCAAAATCAGGAGCGCTAATAATGGCCCAGTATAACAAGTCCGACCTCGAACGCCGCATGGCCGGCGCAATCGAAGCGTTGAAGGGCGATCTCACCGGTCTGCGCACCGGCCGCGCCAATGTGCAACTGCTCGATCCCGTCATGGTCACCGTCTATGGCGCCAACATGCCACTGAACCAGGTCGCCACCGTGTCGGCGCCCGAGCCGCGCATGCTGTCGGTCCAGGTGTGGGACAAGGCCAATGTCGGCCCCTGCGACAAGGCGATCCGCTCGGCGGGCCTCGGCCTCAACCCGATCGTCGACGGCCAGACGCTGCGCCTGCCGATCCCGGACCTGACCGAGGAACGCCGCAAGGAACTGGCCAAGCTCGCCAGCAAATATGCCGAAGGCGCGCGCGTCGCCGTCCGCAACGTCCGTCGCGACGGTATGGACAGCCTGAAGACCGACGAGAAGAAGGGCGAGATCAGCGAAGACGAGCGCAAGCGTCTGGAAACCGAAGTCCAGAAGCTGACCGACGCCACCATCGTGGATATCGACGCGGCCGCTTCGGCCAAGGAAAAGGAAATCCTCGGCCAGTAAGCCGGGGCTTTTCTTTCGCGGCCAAAGCACGCATTCCTATCTGATGGCCACACAAGCCAAGCCCGATCTTACCAGCGCTGCGCCTGCCCATGGTGCGCGTCATGTCGCCATCATCATGGACGGCAATGGCCGCTGGGCGAAGAAGCGGCTGTTGCCGCGCATCGCCGGCCATCGCGCCGGGGTGGAGGCGGTGCGCCGCGTCGCCCGCGCGGCGCAGGATATGGGCCTTGAATGCCTGACGCTCTACGCTTTCTCCTCGGAGAACTGGAAGCGTCCGGCGACCGAGGTGTCCGACCTGATGGGCCTGCTGCGCCATTTCATCCAGTCGGATATCGACGAGTTTCATGCCAATGGCGTGCGGCTGCGGGTGATCGGCAACTACAAGGCGCTGGAGCCTGGCCTGGTCGAACTGATCGAAAGCGCGATGGCGCGCACCGCCGCCAATACTGGCCCGGTGATCGCGATCGCGCTCAACTATGGCGCGCAGGACGAGATGGTGCGCGCGGCGCAGCGTCTGGCGCAGCGGGTGGCGAGCGGTGAATTGTCGGCCGAGAATATCGGCATCGAGGCGATCGATGCCGAACTCTACACCGCCGATCTGCCGCCGCTCGACCTGCTGATCCGCACCTCGGGCGAACAGCGGCTCAGCAATTTCATGCTGTGGCAGGCGGCTTATGCCGAACTCTATTTTACCGATATGCTCTGGCCCGATTTCGATGGCCGGGCATTGGCGCAGGCGCTCGACGCCTTCCGCATGAGGGACCGCCGTTTCGGCGGACTGTGAGTAACATGTCGAGTGAATTGCGGACCCGCACGATCGTTGGCCTTGGCCTGATCGCCATGGCTGTGGGCGCGCTGGTCTTTGGCGGCTTCGTCTTCTGGATGCTGCTGTCGATCGCCGGTGTGCTGATGATGGGCGAATGGAGCATGCTGACCGGCGCCTCGTCCGATCAGCGCAAGATGGCGATGTATGCCGTCTCGGTGCCGCTGGCGATCCTTTGCCCGGTGGCGGCGGGCGTGTCCTGGCTCGGCTTCGGCCTGATGATGGCCTCCTTCTTCTTCGTGCTGATCACCAGCCGCGCGATCAAGCTGGCGCTCGGCATTCTCTATATCTGCCTGCCGGTGATGGCGCTGCTGTTCCTGCGCGGGCAGGCGCCCGACAGCCATGGCCTGCTGCTCGCCTTCTGGGCGCTGGGCCTTGTCTGGGCCACCGATATCGGCGCCTATTTTGCCGGCCGTTCGATCGGCGGGCCCAAGCTGGCGCCGCGGGTCAGCCCGTCCAAGACCTGGTCGGGCTTGGGTGGCGGCGTGCTGGCGGCCCTGCTCACCGGCTTCCTTCTCTATCGTTTTGCCGACCTGCCGATCCAGCTGGCGGCGGCAAGCGGCCTGCTCGCGGTTGCGGCACAGCTTGGCGATCTGCTCGAAAGCGCGATGAAGCGCCGCGCCGGCGTCAAGGACAGCAGCAATCTTCTGCCCGGTCATGGCGGGGTGATGGACCGGCTCGATGGCGTGGTGGCGGCCGCGCCGCTTGCCGCCTTGCTCTATCTGGTCCTGGCGGGCGCCTGATGCGGAGCGTTTCCGTCTTCGGCGCCACCGGATCGGTCGGCATGTCGACGCTGGACCTGATCCAGCGCGAGCCCGATGCCTATGAGGCCATTGCCCTGACCGCCAATCGCGATGTCGCTGGCCTCGCCGCCGCCGCGCGCGCGGTCGGTGCGAAGATCGCCGTGGTCGCGGACGAAGCCCAATATGGCGCGCTCAAGGATGCGCTCGCCGGATCGGGTGTCGAGGCGGCGGCGGGTGAGGGCGCGCTGGTCGATGCCGCGGCGGCGGGTGCCGACTGGACCATGGCCGCGATCGTCGGCTGCGCGGGCCTCAAGCCCACCATCGCTGCGCTGCAGGCTGGCGGCACGGTGGCGCTGGCCAACAAGGAGTCGCTGGTGTCGGCCGGCGCGCTGATGATGCAGGCGGCGACCGCTTCGGGCGCGACGCTGCTGCCGGTGGACAGCGAGCATAATGCGATTTTCCAGTGCCTGGCCGGCAGCAGCCTGGGCGATGTCGCCCGCATCATCCTGACCGCGAGCGGCGGGCCGTTCCGCGCCCTGGGTTATGAGGATATGCGCGCCATCACGCCGGCGCAGGCCGTGGCGCATCCCAACTGGTCGATGGGCGCGAAGATCAGCGTCGACAGCGCGACGATGATGAACAAGGGGCTGGAACTGATCGAGGCGGCCCATCTCTTCCCGGTCGGGCTCGACCGGATCGAGATATTGGTCCACCCGCAATCGGTCATCCATTCGATGGTCGAATATCGCGACCGGTCCACTTTGGCACAGCTCGGCTCGCCCGACATGCGCATCCCGATCGCCCATGCATTGGCCTGGCCGGCGCGGATCGCCACGCCTTGCCAGCCACTTGATCTGGCCCGGATCGGCCGTCTGGACTTTGAAGCGCCCGACGACCGGCGTTTCCCCGCGCTGCGCCTGGCGCGCGCGGCGGCGCAGGCCGGCGACGCATCGGCCGCCATCCTCAACGCCGCCAACGAGGTCGCCGTGGCGGCCTTTCTGGCCGGCCGCATCGGCTTCCTTGATATCGCCATGATTGTGGAGGATGTTCTCAACCGCTATAGCGCGCCGATGCCAGCCTGCATGGATGATGTCCTGCACGCCGACGCAACGGCACGGGTTATGGCGGGTGATGTGATGGAAAGATTGACGGTTTGATCCACAATCCCGGTTTCCTGTTGACCATCTTGGCTTTCGTGGCGGTCATCGGGCCGCTCGTCTTCGTGCATGAACTGGGTCATTATCTGGTCGGACGCTGGTGCGGGGTGAAGGCGGAGGCCTTCTCGATCGGCTTCGGCCCGGAAATCGCCGCCTGGGTGGACAGGCGCGGCACGCGCTGGCGGCTCGCGGCGCTGCCGCTGGGTGGCTATGTCCGCTTCAAGGGCGACATGAACGCGGCCAGCCAGATCGATCCCAAATGGCTGGAAATGTCGGCGCAGGATCGCGCCGAAAGCTTCCCGGCCAAGCCGTTGTGGCAACGCGCGGCGATCGTCGCCGCCGGCCCGGCGATCAATTTCCTCTTCGCCATCCTGATCCTGGCCGCCTTCGCCTTCCTGCACGGTGAAAGCCGGACCCCGGCGGTCGCCGGCATGGTCCAGCCCGGCAGCGCCGCTGCCATGGCCGGCATCCAGCCGGGCGATCGCATTGTCTCGCTCAACGGCCGGGCGATGAGCACCTTCGACGATATCCGCCTTTATGCCCAGATCCGTCCCGGCGAACCGGTGACGATCCTGCTCGACCGCAAGGGGCAGGTGATCGAGAAGCAGGGCCATGTCGGCGCGGTCAGCGAAGATGACGGCTTTGGCAACAAGTTCCGCATCGGACGTCTGGGCATCGCGCCGGGCGAACCGGTGATCGAACCGGTCAGCCTGCTGCGCGCCCCCGTGGTGGCGATCGAGCGCACCGGCCAGATCATCCGCACCATGGTGGAGACGCTGGGCCAGGTGATCGGCGGCGATCGTTCGGTCAAGGAACTGGGCGGGCCGCTCAAGATCGCGCAGGTATCGGGGCAGGCGGCGACGCTGGGGCTGGAGAGCTTCATCTTCTTCATCGCCCTCATCTCGATTAACTTGGGGTTCATCAACCTCTTGCCAATTCCCATACTGGATGGCGGTCATCTGCTTTTCTATGGGGTGGAGGCAGTGCAGCGGCGGCCGGTGAGCCCGCAGGTGCAGGATTGGGCCTATCGGTCGGGTCTGGCGCTGCTGATGACGGTCATGTTGCTGGTGACCTTCAACGATTTGTCGTCTTTCGGATTGTGGGAGCGGCTGTCCGGCTTGATCGGCTGAGCCGCATCGGGCAGGGAAGGCGCGGTTCGGCGCCGTCTATTTCTGGCGAAACAGTTTTTTACTTTTTTGAGGTGAGCGGGTGACAGCGATGAACAGCAGCAAGGGCCAGCGTCCGATCATCGCGGCCCTGTTGGCCACGACGATGATTGCGGGCCTGTCGGCCGTGCCGGCGATGGCCCAGAATGCGGCCCCGGCAGCACCGGCGGCTGCGCCGATCGCGGCGTCCACGGCCAATACGTCCGAAGGCACGATCCGCAGCATCACCGTGACCGGCACCCAGCGTCTGGAGCAGGACACGGTCATGTCCTACACCAAGCTGCGCGTGGGCCAGGCCTTCAGCCAGGAATCGCTCGATCAGGCGCTGCGCGACCTGTATGAGACCGAACTCTTCGCCGACGTCCAGATCCGCATCGATGGCGGCGCGCTGACCGTCGAGGTGAAGGAAAACCCCGTCATCAACCGTATCGTCCTTGAAGGTAATAAGCGCCTGAAGGACGACAAGATCCGTCCCGAAATAAAACTGGCGCCGCGCCAAATCTATACCCGCTCCAAGGTCCGCGCCGACGTCGCCCGCATCGTCGAGCTGTATCGCCGCCAGGGCCGCTTTGCCGCGACGATCGAGCCCAAGATGGTCCAGCTGGACCAGAACCGCGTCGACATCGTGTTCGAAATCTCGGAAGGGCCCAAGTCCAAGGTCCGCCAGATCAACATCATCGGCAACGAGAAGTTCAAGGACGGCGAACTGCGCGGCCAGATGGTGACCAAGCAGTCGCGTTGGTTCCGCATCTTCTCGTCGGGCACCAGCTATGACCCGGATCGCCTGGCCTATGACCAGCAGAAGCTGCGCCAATTCTACCTGACCGAAGGCTATGCCGATTTCCGCGTGATCTCGGCCGTCGCGGAACTGACGCCTGACAAGCAGGACTTCATCATCACTTATGTGGTCGAGGAAGGGGATCGCTACAAGTTCGGCGACGTGAAGGTCGAGAGCGACATTCGCGACCTGTCGGGCGATGCGCTGACCCGCCGCCTGCCGATGAAGAAGGGCGACTGGTACAACGCCAAGCAGGTCGAGGACACGGTCGACACGCTGAGCGAAACCGCCGGCCTGTTCGGCTATGCCTTCGCCCAGGTCGAACCCGACTTCAACCGGTCGAAGGACGACCTGACGATGGGGATCAATTTCCGCATCGCCAACGCCCCGCGCGTCTATGTCGAGCGCGTCGACATCAACGGCAACACGCTGACCCAGGACAAGGTCGTCCGCCGCGAGTTCCGCCTGGCCGAAGGCGACGCCTTCAACGGCTTCCTCGTCAAGCGCTCGAAGGACCGTATCAACTCGCTCGGCTTCTTCCAGGAGAAGCTGGACATCGAGCAGAAGCCCGGCTCGGCGCCCGACCGCATCGTGCTGGAAACCAACGTCCAGGAAAAGTCGACCGGCGAACTCTCGCTCTCGGCCGGCTACTCCTCGCTCGAACGCTTCATCATCTCGGCGTCGATCACCCAGCGCAACTTCCGCGGCAAGGGCCAGGAACTGCGCACCTCGGTCAATTATTCGGCTTATTCCAAGTCGGTCGAAGTGGGCTTCACCGAGCCTTACTTCATGGACAAGAATATCGCGCTGGGCGGCGACATCTATCGCCGCGACCTCAACAGCTTCCGTTATCTCAGCAATAACGACCGCGACACCACCTATGAACAGACCACGACCGGCTTCCAGCTGCGGGCCGGCGTGCCGATCACCGAATATGTGTCGCTGGCGCTGCGCTACACGCTGAACTTCGACGACGTGACGCTGGACAAGGACACCTATTATACCGACGGCGTCTGCGACCCGCTGCTGGCCGGCCGCTATCTCTGCGATGCCATCGGCAAGCGCACGACCTCGTCGATCGGCTACTCGCTGATCTATGATACCCGTGACAACCGCATCCGTCCGACCCGTGGCCAGACCGTCACGCTCAGCCAGGACTTTGCCGGCCTGGGCGGCGACGTCCGCTACATCCGCACCCGCGCCAATGCCGCCAAATATTGGGGCCTGGGCGGCGGCTTCATCTTCTCGCTGTCGGGCGAAGGCGGCTATATCCACAGCCTCCAGGGCACGCGCTATGACGCCACCGGCGCCGAAGTCGACCCGATCCGCCTGACCGACCGCTTCTTCCTGGGCGAACCGCAGATGCGCGGCTTCGACATTCGCGGCGTTGGTCCGCGCGTGAAGCGCTATTATCTGGTTTCGCAGACCAATGATGACGGTTCCACCAGCTATGTCCGCCAGACCGGCAACAATAATGTGTCGGATGACGCGCTGGGTGGCCGCGTCTATTATATGGCCCGCGCCGAAATGGAGATTCCGCTGGGTTCGGGTGCCCGTGAAATGGGCCTGCGTCCGTCGATCTTCGCGGATGTCGGCGCCGTTGCCGGCCTGAAGAATCCGGGCACCATCAACTTTGCGGGCTATTGCTCCGACTCCACCGGTTCGCTGAGCACCGTCCGTGCGACCGGCACGGCGGCCAGCCCGGTCTGCCCTGTTGGCTATGACACCAAGAGCGGCATGTTCGAGGAAGATTATCTGGGCGACACGCTGAAACCGCGTCTGTCCGTGGGCTTCGGTGTCAACTGGAACTCGCCCTTCGGGCCGTTCCGCATCGACATCGCCAAGGCCCTGCTCAAGGAACCAGGGGACGACAACAAACTCATCACCTTCAACGTAGGGACTCAATTCTGATGAAGACGTTTATCAAGGCTCTGGCGCTCGGTATCGCGCCTGTCACCGCCATCGCTCTGACCGCCGCGCCGGCCGCTGCCCAGTCGAAGCAGGGCATCGCCGTCGTCGATCTGCAGCGCGCGGTTGCCACCAGCGCGGCCTATTCGACCGCCCGCACCCAGATCCAGACGACCTACAAGGCGCAGATCGACAGCTTCACCGCGCGCAAGACCGCGATCGACACCGATCTCAAGACCAAGGGCGACGCCCTGCAGGCCGCGTTGAAGGCGGCCGGCGGCAAGCCGACCCCGGCGATCGAAACCCAGTATCAGCAGTTCCAGCAGTCGCAGCAGACCGCGCAGGCCGAACTGCAGCGCCTGGGTCAGCCGATCGCGCTCGCCAACGCCTATGTCGAGGAACAGATCACCGCGAAGCTGTCGGACGCGCTGAAGGCCGCCATGACCAAGGCGAAGGTCGACCTGGTCCTGTCGCCCGACGCGACCGTGTCCTATCAGCCGACCGTCGACATCACGGCCGCGGTCGTGACCGAACTCAACACGCTGGTGCCCAGCGTCGGCATCACCCCGCCCGCCGGCTGGCAGCCGGGCGGTCGTCAGGGCCAGGCTGCGGCCCCGGCCGCTGCCGCTCCGGCCCCCGCCAACCCGGCGCAGGCGCCCAAGTCGCGCTGATAAGATGACCGGAGAGGTTGATAACAAGGAAGCCCGTGGCCCGATGGATATCCGTCGGGTCATGGCTGCCCTGCCGCATCGCTACCCGATGCTGCTGGTTGACCGCGTGGCGTCGCTGGTGCCGAGCCAGTCGATCCACGCGATCAAGGCGGTGTCGATGAACGAGCCCTTCTTCCAGGGGCATTTCCCCGGCCGGCCGATCATGCCGGGCGTGCTGATCGTCGAGGCCATGGCCCAGGCGGCCGGCGTGCTGGTGGTCGATTCGCTGGGGCTCGCGGATTCGGGCAAGCTCGTCTATTTCATGAGCATCGACGGCGCGAAGTTCCGGACCCCTGTGGAGCCGGGCTGCCTGCTCGACCTGCATGTCGAAGTGACGCAGATGCGCGGCGCGGTCTGCAAGTTCGCCGGCCGTGCGCTGATCGACGGCAAGCTGGCGGCGGAAGCCAATTTCGTCGCGATGATCGCCGATCCGCCCAAGGACTGAGCGAAGGCACATCCTTTTCCTTGCTTTGGCGCGCCGAAAACGCTAACGGCGCGCCTTCGCATTTTATCGCATCCATAGCCGGTCGGAACCGGCACACACACGGAGCAAGACGCCATGAAGGCCGATACCCACCCCGATTACCACTTCATCACCGTCCAGATGACCGACGGCACCACCTTCCAGACCCGCTCGACCTGGGGCAAGGAAGGCGACACGATGGCGCTCGACATCGACCCCAAGTCGCACCCGGCCTGGACCGGTGGCAACCGCCAGCTGGACACCGGTGGCCAGGTTGCGCGCTTCAACAAGCGCTTTGGCGGCCTGACGCTGAAGAAGTAATCGGCCTTTCACAGGCACGATATCGAAAGGGCGCCCCACCGGGCGCCCTTTTTTTGTGCCTGGACGCGATGCGCACGGCACAAAAAAAGGGCCTCCAGCTAAAAGCTGGAGGCCGAGGTTCAGGGGAGGATCAGCGGCGACAGAGGGGGATCTGCAAGGGGATGCCGCTGACAAGGAATGATCTAGCCCGCAAATGCTGCGGGCGAATGTCCCAATTATTACCGAGGCCGATCGGTGCTGAAATGTCGGGGCAAGGCTATATTTCTCCCCTCCCTGGGAGGGCGGGGCGGTAATTGCCTGCTGTGTAATAGGCCCTCGTCAGGCGCCGGCGCGGTCCGCGTCGAGGAACGCCGCCACATCGTCCAGCACCACATCCTTCGACAGGAAGGTCTGGCCGATGCCGCGCGCCAGCAGGAAGGGCAGGGTGCCCGCCGCCATCTTCTTGTCGTGCAGCATATGCGCCACCAGCGCCGCGCCGTCGGCCTTTACATGGGCGCTGGCCAGGTCATGGGGCAGGCCGATCGCCTTCAGATGCGCGGTCACCCGTTCCGCATCCTGCGCACTGCACAGGCCAAGGCGCGCCGAATAGCGGAAGGCGAGCGCCATGCCGGCGGCCACACCCTCACCATGGAGCAGCGTGTCGGAAAAGCCGGTATCGGCCTCCAGTGCGTGGCCGAAAGTATGGCCAAGGTTCAGCAGTGCCCGGCGGCCGGTCGTCTCGCGCTCGTCATCGGCCACGATCGCCGCCTTTGCGCGCACGCTGCGCTCGATCGCATAGGTGCGGGCTTCCGCGTCGCCGGCCAGCAGCCGGTCGGCATTGGCCTCGCACCAGGTAAAGAAGTCGGAATCGTCGATCAGGCCATATTTGACCACCTCGGCATAGCCGGCGCGGGTTTCGCGCAGCGGCAGGCTGTCGAGCACCGACGGGTCGATCAGCACCAGGCTGGGCTGGTAGAAGCTGCCGATCAGATTCTTGCCGGCGCGCGCGTTGATCGCGGTCTTGCCGCCGACCGAGCTGTCGACCTGCGCCAGCAGGGTGGTGGGCAGCTGCACGAAATGGCAGCCGCGCTTCAGGATGGACGAGGCAAAGCCGACCAGGTCGCCGATCACGCCGCCGCCCAGCGCGATCACATGGTCGCCGCGCTCGATCTCCAGCGCCAGCAGCGCGTCGAGCAGTTCCTCCAGATGGCGCCAGCTCTTGGTCTGTTCGCCCGCCGGCAGGATGATCGGTTCGATGACGATATTGGCCCGGCGCAGGCTGGCGTCGAGCCGGGGGAGTTGTGCCGCGGCGACATGGGTGTCGGTGACCACGACCAGCCGCCCGCCACGGGCATAGCGCGCCAGATGGTCGGCCGCACGGTCGAGCGCGCCCTGTTCGATGACGATGTCATAGCTGCGTGTGCCCAGCGCGACGGGGACTAGTGCCATGCGGATAGCTGCTCCAGGATGCGGTCGACGGCGACCTCGTGCGGCGCGGCGATGCTCTTCACATGGATCGGCGCCAGCGCGTAGATGGGGTTGCGGACCGCCGCCAGCTCGGTCAGCACGATGCGCGGGTCGCGATCCTTCAGTAGCGGGCGCCCTTCACGGCGCGACACGCGATCGACCAGCACCTCGATATCGGCATCCAGCCAGATGGTGGTGGCATGGTCCAGGATCAGCGCACGGGTCTCGTCCTGCATGAAGGCGCCGCCGCCGGTCGCGATCACCTTGGGCACGCCGTCCATCAGCCGGGCGATCACCCGGCGCTCGCCATCGCGGAAATGGGCCTCGCCATAGCGGGCGAATATCTCGCTCACGCTCATGCCCGCAGCCCGCTCAATCTCTTCATCGGCATCGACGAAGCTCAGGCCCAGGCGCGCGGCAAGGCGCCGGCCGACGGTGGATTTGCCCACGCCCATCATGCCGATCAGCACGATCGGGCCGCGCTTGGCGTTGCTCTCCGGGAATTTGCTGTTTCGCTGCATGGCGAGGGGGGCTATACAGCCAGCCGTCGCTGAGGCAAACGCAACTTTCCCCTGTCGTCCGGCAAACATCGCCGGGCCAGCCGCAGAAGAGACCATGAAGAATAATCGTTCCCTGAGCAGTTTCGAAGGCGGTTCGCGCCGTCGCACCCGTCTGCCGATCCTTCCGATCGCGGCGGTGTTGGTTCTTGTCCTGCTGATCGGCGTGCTCTGGTCGCGCGGTGGCGAACAGCCGCAACAGCCCGTCGAGAAGGTCATCCCGGCCGAGAAACTGGGTCAGTAAGCCGCATGAGCCGCCTGCGGGGGAATGCGAAATGGGCGCTGGGCAGCTTTGCGCTCGCCCTGGCGCTGCCGGTCGTCGCGCAGCAGGCGCCCGAATCGCTGCTGCCGCCCGGCTTTGGTGATCCGGCCCCGGCGCCGACCCCCACGCCCGCGCAGCCGGCCCGTCCGGCATCGCCCGCACCGGTCGTCCCGACCGTGCCGGTCACGCCGTCGCCGTCTGGCGAAATCGTCCAGCCGCTCGACCTGTCGGTCGCCAATGCGGTGGACAATGCCGCCGAGGCGATGAGCGCGGACGAACTGGCCGCCGAAAAGGCCAAATATGACCTGCCGCAGAGCGCCCGCCGCTCACTCGACCGCATCGGCCCGCTGACGCCGGCCACGCGCGGCATGGAACCCGACGCCTTCGGCGCGGAATATGGCCCCTATCTCGCCACGCTGATGAAGCAGACCCATGCGCCGATCCTGTCGCGCTGGGCCTCCATCCTGCTGCGGCGCGCGCTGCTTAGCGCCACCGACACGCCGCGCGGCATCAATGGCGCCGACTGGGCGGCCGAGCGCGCCTGGCTGCTGCTGCGCATGGGCGAGGCGGACAGCGCCCGGCTGCTGGTGCAGAGCGTCGATCCCGACAAATATACGCCGCGTCTCTACGCGATCGCGATGCAGACCTATCTGGCGACTGCCGATCCGGCGGGCCTGTGCCCGCTGTCGGCGGGCGCGCTGCGCACCAGCAAGGAACCGGGCTGGGACATGACGCGGGCGATCTGCCCTGCGCTGTCGGGGGATCAGGGTTCGGCCAGCGCTGCACTCAATCAGGCCCAGCGCAAGGGCGTGGTGCGCGGCATCGATTATCGCTTGGCCGAAAAGATGGTCGGCGCGGGCTTCAATGCGCGTCGTTCGGTCAAGATCGAATGGGACGGCGTCGATGGCCTCACCGCTTGGCGCTATGGCCTGGCGACGGCGCTCAACGTGCCGATCCCCGACGACATGTTCGGTAGCGTCGGCCCGCACGTCCGCGCCTGGGAAGCCCGCGCGCCGGCCCTGACCGCCGTGCGTCGCCTGCCGGGCAGCGAAGTCGCGGCGCGACTGGGCGTCTTCTCCAGCGAGGCGCTGGTCAATTTCTATGCCGAGCTGGGTAGCGAAGGCGATCTTGCGTCCGATCTGGCCGATCGCGTCGATGCGCTGCGCAATGCCTATTCCGGCCCGACTGCGGGTGCCCGCATCCAGGCGATGCAGACGCTGTGGCGCGACAATGGCGCGCCCGACTATGTCGGCCTGATCGCCACGGCCCGCGCTGCCGCTGCGCTGCCCGTGTCGCAGGCCGATGCGCGCGATGCCGCCAATCTGGTCGCGGCGATGCTGACAGCCGGCTATGATCGCAATGCGGCCCGCTGGGCGCAGGCCATCGGCCAGATCGATGGCGATGGCGCGCAGGATTTCTGGGCCTTGCTCGCGGTCGGTGCCCCCAGCACGGTGGTCGACAGCGGCAGCAGCCGCATCTCCAGCTATGTCGGCGATGCCGGCCCTGAGAAGGGACGGATGCTGATCGCCGCACTGGCGGGCCTGTCGCGTCTGTCGGCCAATGATGCGGCCGCGCTGGCGCAGGATAATGGCTTCACCCTGGCCGCCAACAGCCGCTGGGCGCGGGCGATCGACGCCGCGTCGCAGCGGGGCGAGAAGGCGACCGTGGCGCTGCTCGCTGCCGTCGGCATGCAGGGGCGCGACTGGCATCGCCTGCCGGCCGGCCATCTCTATCATGTGGTGGCGGCGCTGCATCGCGTCGGGCTGGACCCGGAGGCGCGGATGATCGCGGCCGAGGCCCTGACCCGGCTGTCCTGACCCGGTCCGGGGCGATGAATGATGATGCCGTCCTGATCGACCGCTTCCTCGAAATGATGGCGGCGGAACGGGGCGCGTCGCGCAACACGCTGCTCGCCTATCGCACCGACCTTCAGGGCGCGGGCGAGATTGTCGGCGGGCTTGCCGCCGCCAGCCAGGATGCGCTTGGCCGTCTTGCTGGCGAATGGGCGCCGCTCGCAGCCTCCACCGTGGCGCGCAAGGCATCCGCGATGCGTGCCTTCTACGCCTTTCTGGAGGAGGAGGGGCTGCGCGCCGACAATCCCGGTGCGGTGCTGCCGCGTCCGGTCACGCGAAGGCCACTGCCCAAGATCTTGTCGTCGCAGGAGGTCGATTCGCTCTTTGCCCTGATCGCGCAGCGGGTGGAGACGGACCATCCCGCGCCGCTCGACCTGCGGCTCTCGGCGCTGATCGAACTTCTCTATGGTTCGGGCCTGCGCGCGACCGAACTGGTCTCGCTGCCGCGCAAGGCACTGGCCGTCGATCGCCCCTTCCTCATCATCAGGGGCAAGGGTGCGCGCGAACGGCTGGTGCCGATCTCCGACCGCGCCCGTGCCGCCGTCGCGACCTGGCTCACCCATGTGCCGGCGGACAGCCCCTGGCTTTTCCCCTCGGGCAAGAGCCATGTCAGCCGCATCCGCCTCTATCAGCTGGTGAAGCAACTAGCCGCGGCGGCCGGCATCGCGCCCGAACGGGTCAGCCCCCATGTGCTGCGCCACGCCTTTGCCACCCATTTGCTGGAGGGCGGGGCGGATCTGCGCGCGCTGCAATCGATGCTGGGCCATGCCGATATCGGCACGACGCAAATCTACACCCATGTCGACAGCCGCCGGCTGGTCGAACTGGTCAACAGTCGGCACCCGCTGGCCGGCATGCAAGCCAGGATCGCGCATCCCCGCGTTGACGGCGACGCGTCCGCGCCTTAACGCCATCCGCCATGGTAAGCTTTCTCGAATTTGAAAAGCCGGTCGCAGAGCTGGAAGCCCGCATCATCGAACTGCGCCAGACGGCCTCCGTCGGCGACATCGACATCAGTGGCGAGATCAACACGCTGGAACAGCGTGCCGACAAGATGCTGTCGGACATCTATGCCAAGCTGACGCCCTGGCAGAAGACGCAGGTGGCCCGCCACCCGGAACGCCCGCACTTCAAGGATTATGTCGCGGGCATGTTCGACAATTTCATGCCGCTGGCCGGCGACCGCGCCTTTGCCGACGATCAGGCGATCATCGGCGGTTTCGCGACGCTGGGCGAGCGCAAGGTCATGGTCATCGGCCATGAAAAGGGCGACGACACCGCCAGCCGCGTCCGCCACAATTTCGGCATGGCCAAGCCCGAAGGCTATCGCAAGGCGATCCGCCTGATGGAACTGGCTGATCGTTTCGGCCTGCCGGTCGTCACGCTGGTCGACACCTCGGGCGCCTTTCCCGGCGTCCAGGCCGAAGAACGCGGCCAGGCCGAAGCCATTGCCCGTTCGACCGAAGCCTGTCTGGCGCTTGGCGTCCCCATGGTCGCGGCCGTGGTGGGTGAGGGTGGCTCGGGCGGCGCAGTGGCGCTGGCCGCGGCCAATCGCGTGCTGATGTTCGAACATGCCGTCTATTCGGTGATCTCGCCCGAAGGCTGCGCCTCGATCCTGTGGCGCACCGCCGACAAGGCCAGCGATGCGGCGACCGCGATGCAGGTCACGGCGCAGCATCTCAAGGGCCTTGGCGTGATCGACCGCATCGTGGCAGAGCCGGTGGGCGGGGCCCATCGCGAGCCGGTGCAGGCGATCGCCAACCTGGGCGCAGCCATTGGCGAGGAACTGGACGCGCTGTCCGGCCTCGAACCGCAGGCGCTGCGCACCGATCGCGCCGACAAGTTCCTGGCCATCGGTATCTGACGTCAATTTCCCGGAACAGCATCCTGTCCTCGCTCGTTACGGCACGGTAACAGGGGGCAGGGTGTCAAGGATGGGAATGGAATGAATCGGACATGGTTGTCGGCCGGCCTTGGCGTCGGCCTGATCGTCGCGGGCGTGGCGCCGGCGGTGCTGGGGCAGCAGCGGGCGATTCGCACCGTCTCCTCGATCAGCGCGCAGGACAAGGCATCGGGCGCCAAGCAGCATCCCGAACTGCTCAAGGAATTTGGCGGCGCCTATGTCGGGCCGCAGGCGCGCTATGTGGAAACGGTCGGACGCCGCATCGCGGTCCAGTCTGGCCTCTCCAATGCGCAGGGTGATTTCACCGTCACCCTGCTCAATTCTCCCGTCAACAACGCTTTCGCCATCCCCGGCGGCTATGTCTATGTCACGCGCCAGTTGATGGCGCTGATGAATGACGAGGCGCAACTGGCCGGCGTGCTGGGCCATGAAGTCGGCCATGTCGCCGCCCAGCATGGTCAGCGGCGCCAGCAGGCGGCGCAGCGCAACGCGATCGGCGGCGCGCTGCTGCAGGTGCTGACCGGCGCCTTGCTGGGCGATTCGGCGCTGGGCGGCGTGTTGCAGCAGGGGATCGGCACCGGCAGCCAGCTTCTGACCCTCAAATTCTCGCGCAGCCAGGAATATGAGGCGGATGACCTCGGCATCCGCTACCTCGCCTCGGCCGGCTATGATCCCCGTGCGCTGTCGGACATGCTCGCCTCGCTGGCGGCGCAGACCAGCCTGGACCAGCGTGTGTCGGGCGACGCGCGCTCCATGCCCGAATGGGCCAGCACCCATCCCGATCCGGGTGAGCGCGTCGATCGGGCGGCGCAGATGGCGTCACGCACCGGCGCGACCAGCACGTTGCGCAACCGCGATGCCTTCCTGACCGCGCTCAATGGCGTCCTCTATGGCGACGATCCCAAACAGGGCGTGATCGACGGCAGCCGTTTCCGCCATCCCGACCTGCGCCTGTCCTTCACTGCGCCCTCGGGCTTCGGCATGGAAAATGGCGCGGACGCGGTTAGCATCACCGGTTCGGGCGGTCAGGCGCAGTTCGGCGGCATGGCCTATAATGGCAATCTGTCGACTTATATCGATTCGGTGCTCAAGCGACTCGCGGGCAATGCCGGCGCCCCGCCTGCAGGCGAGGTGCAGCGCACGACGATCAACGGCCTGCCGGCCGCTTGGCGCACGGTGCGCGCCAACACCAAGTCGGGTCAGATCGACGCGACCGTCTTTGCCTATGATTTCGGCGGCGGAAAGGCCTATCATTTCCTGCTGCTGACCCCGGCGGGCAAGGGTATCGGTCCATTCGACTCGATGGTCCGTTCGGTCCAGCGCCTGTCGGCGCAGGAGGCGGCGGCGATCAAGCCGCGCCGGGTCAATCTGGTGACCGTCAAGGCGGGCGACACCGTCCAGTCGCTTGGCCGCCGCATGGCCTATAGCGATTATCCGCTGGAGCGCTTCCTGGTGCTGAACGCCCTCAACGAACGCTCCGTGTTGAAGCCAGGTGATCGGGTGAAGATCGTCACCTGGTAAGATTCGGCAGATTCCAGGCAAAGAAAAAGGGCGGCGGAATTGCTTCCGCCGCCCTTTTCTAACATCGGTTTCGAGCTTACTTCAGGTTGCCCGAAACGTTGTTGAAGGTGCTGCCCAGCTTCGAGCCCAGGCTGGTCATGGCGCCGATGGCGGCCACGGCGATCAGAGCGGCGATCAGGCCGTATTCGATGGCGGTCGCGCCCTTTTCGTTCTTCAGCATCTTGCGAATGAACTGCATGTGATGTCTCCTTGACAAACGTTACGTTAAACTACCCGGCCGCCCCGCTTTGGATTAGGTCAGCGAAGACCTGTCTAGTTTGGCTCGGTTGAGAAAAGTTTAATGCGGAAAGTGGCGTGTCAGAATTTGTTGGTTAATGCTTGGTAACTTCTTCGGCGACGTTGTTCCACATGCCGGTGGTTCGTGTCGCGACGTTGTTCAGTGCCGCGATCATGGCCAGCACGATCATCGCGATGATCAGGCCATATTCGACCGCGGTTGCCCCCCGCTCACATCGCGAAAGCGCGGATTTCGTGACGAATTCGATGATCGCGCGCATATGACCCCGCTTGGCTACAGACACTCCACGATCTGGGTGTAAAGCAGCCACGGTTAACAAAGCCCTTGCAAGGGAGCGTTATGCAGAGTTTTACCCCGTTTCTGGTCGTGGCCGTCGCCCTGATCGATGCCGATGGGCGCGTTTTGGTGCAGCAACGGCCGCCTGGAAAGCCGATGGCGGACCTGTGGGAATTTCCTGGTGGCAAGGTGGAGCCGGGCGAAACGCCCGAGGCGGCGCTTGTGCGCGAACTGGAGGAGGAACTGGGGATCCGCACCCATGAAAGCTGCCTCGCGCCCGCGACTTTCGCCAGCGCGCCGCTGGAGAACAAGCATCTGCTGTTGTTGCTCTATGTCTGCCGCAAATGGGAAGGGGGGCCTGAAGCGCGCCATGCCACCGCGCTGCAATGGGTGCGGCCCGCGCAAATGTATGCGCTCGACATGCCACCGGCCGACCTGCCGCTGATCGGCATTCTCGACGCGCTCATCTGATGGGAAATCCGGCTCTGCACCGATGGTGCAGGGGCAGGCCACAAAGGGCAGGGGAAGGGCGATGCGCACCTTCCCCTGCAGCCTGTAAGGATGGGGGCGACCGCCGGACAGCCGGCCCCGCGCGTCAGTCTCAGTCTTCCTTGGCCTTGCTCTGCAGCTGGACATAATTCTGGATGCCCATGCGCTCGATCATCTCGAACTGGGTCTCCAGCGTGTCGACATGCTCTTCCTCGCTTTCGAGGATGTACTGGAAAAGGTCGCGGCTGACGAAGTCCTTGATCGACTCGCAATAGGCGATGGCATCGCGCAGCACCGGCAGCGCCTCATATTCCAGCTCCAGATCCGCCTTGAGGATTTCCTCGACCGTCTCGCCGATCTTCAGGCGACCGAGCAGCTGGAAATTGGGCAGGCCGTCGAGGAACAGGATGCGCTCCGCCACCTTGTCGGCGTGCTTCATCTCGTCGATCGATTCCTCATATTCGAACTTGGCGAGCTTCTCGATGCCCCAGTGATTGAGGATGCGATAGTGGAGGAAATATTGGTTGATCGCGGTCAGCTCGTTCTTGAGGACCTCGTTCAGATAATCGATAACCTTCTGGTCGCCCTTCATGGCGCTATGCTCCGGCTGTTATTGGGAATGCCGGACATATAAAGGTTTCGCATCCGGTTGTTAAGCCGGAAAGACGCAGAAAACCGCCGTTTTTCAGGCAGCTATTGCGTGGTGTTCGCGATTGTCAGGGGCATTTTACTGCGCCTGCTTCGCAATGATATCAGACCGTCGCGCGCTCCGCCGCGATGATCGTGCGGGCAAAGCCGACGCACTGGCCGCACTTGGGCCGGCGGCCGAAACGGGCATAGGCACTGCAAGGCGTATCGGCACCGTCACGCGCGGCTTCGCGCAGATCTTTTTCACGAATGGCATTACAAACACAGACGACCATCGGGCTCTCCTGAGCCCTTCAGATAGCCTAGATGCTAATAGGTCGCAATAGATCACTGTGTGCTTTTGCGAATCTTTTGCACTTTTCCGCGCTGCAGGCTGCGCCAGAGCCATTCGGCCGGGCCCATCGCGAATCGGTCGAGCCAGGGCTTGGACCATAGCAGCATGACCGCCCAGGCGCCCAGAATGAAGAGGGGAAAGGCCGCTGGGCGCACCTGCCCGAACAGCCCCAGGCCCCAGCCATAGAAGATCGCCGTCATGATGAGGCTGGTGCCGAGATAATTGCTCAGCGCGACTCGCCCCGCTGCCGCGATCCGACCGACCAGCCAGTGATCGCGATGCCGCGCCAGCAGCCACAGGATCAGCGCCGCCCAGCCGACCGCCAGCGGGATGCGGAAGGGGAAGGACCAGAGCAGCGCGGTGGAAAAGGCGGTCAGCGGCGCAAAGCCGCTCGCCTCCACCCAGATGGTCAGGCCGATCATCGGCACCAGTCCGATCAGGAAGCAATGGCGCGCGGTCTGCCGATATTGCTCGGCGGGCCAGCGGCCGATCAGGAAGCCGCCCTTCAGCATCGCCATGCCCAGCAGCATGAAGCCCAGCGTGTCGAGCCCGGTGAAAAGGAAGGTCCACAGCCAGTCGCCGACAAAGCCGGTGAGATGATGGCGCACGATCCCGCTAAAGCTGCCGGTGTAGATGGCAATATCCTGCTGGATGATCGGGCTGCTGGGGTCGGTCAGGCCAGCGAGGAAGCTGTCCAGCCCCTCGCGCGTCGCGGCGGTGGCGCCGGGCGCGGCGGCGGCATGGGCCCAGCCATAGAGGCTGGCGATGAAGGCGCCACAGATCAGGAAATGAATGAGGAAGGCAAGGAACGCCCATTTGACCAGCGCCAGCGGCTCCTTCTGGGCAAAGAGCAGGGCGATGGTGCCGACCACAGCATAGGTCACCAATATGTCGCCCCACCACAGCAATATGTGATGCAGCAGGCCGATCGCCAGCAGCCAGCCGCCGCGCACCAGTTGCGCCCGTGTGCCGTCGCGCCCGGCCATTTCCTCCCGGTCGATCAGCAGCAGCATCGAGGCGCCGAACAGCAGCGAGAACAGGCCCCGCATCTTGCCATCGACCAGGATCAGGCTGCTCGCCCAGAAGGCGATATCACCCGCCGACATCGGCCCGGCCGCGACCGGATTGAAATAGGCGTTCTGCGGCAGCGCGAAGGCGGTGATGTTCATCCACAATATGCCCATCACCGCGCAGCCGCGCAGCACGTCCATGGCGGGGATACGGGTCGATGCGGCGGTCATGCGGGCAATCCTTGAAGATGCTGGCCAAGCGGCCATGGCTCTGCCATGCGCCTAGCCATGAATGATGGCCGCAAGCAACGGATAAGCGACTCCTTCGGCGCGGCGGCCGACCGGTATGACGAACATGCCGGGCCGCAGCGGACGGCCGCAGCCTTGGTCGCCGACATTGCCCAGCGGCAAAGCCCGGACGGCGTCGCGCGCATCCTGGAAATCGGTTGCGGCACCGGCCTGCTCACGCGCGATATCCAGGCCCGCTGGCCCGGTGCGGAACTGGTCGCCACGGACATCTCGCCAAAGATGCTCGACCGGGCGGCATCGGCCGGGCTGGTCGCCGGCACCTTCCTCGCGATGGATGGGGAGGCGCCCTCGTTCGAAGGCGAATGGTTCGACCTCATCCTCTCCAGCCTCGCCTTCCAATGGTTTGACGACCTGCCCGCCGCGATCGCGCGGCTGGTGGCGCTGCTCCGCCCCGGTGGCAGCCTCATCTTCTCGACCATGGGGCAGGGCAGCTTTGCCCAGTGGCGCACTGCCCATGCGGCCTGCGACCTGATGCCGGGCGTCCCCGCTTACCCCTCGCTCGACGCGCTGCGCGCAATGCTGGCGGCCTATGGCGACGCCTTCGCCTTTGACGAGACCGTCCTGCTCGAAGGGCAGGGCGCCCGTGCGCTGATCGGCCATCTCAAGGGCATCGGCGCGGTGGTGCCGGACGAAGGGCGCCGGCCGCTCTCCCCTGCTGCGCTGCGCCGGGTCATGACCGCCTATGACGAGGCAGGCGGCCGCGACGTCTATCAGTTGCTGATCGGCCGGGTAACGCGCGCGGACCAGGCATAGGGGCCGACCACCGTACCGACGAAGCCGCCAGCCTCATGGGTGCTGAGGAAGCGGATATCGACATCGCGCGCCAGCACTGTCTCTCGCCCATCGACGCCATAAGCGAAGCGCGCCGTGCCGCCATCAAGGGCGATGGTCAGGCGGAGGGGCTTGGCCGGATCGATCGGCGCGGCCGCGACCAGCCTGTCATGATCGCTGTCCTCGCGCACCATCAGGGCGAGCTGCGGTTTCCCGTCCTTCCGCGTCACGCCGAAGAACAGGAAGGATCGGTCGGACTGCACCGCCGCCAGCCCCGCACGATCCCCCTCCGTCTCCGGCCGATAGGTCAGGTCGGTGCTGATGGTCGCGACATGATGCTGTTGGCGCCGCCCGACAAAGGCCGGGGCGCCGCTGAGGTCACCCAGCTCCGTCGTGCCGTCCAGCACCAGCGCGCCCGCCTCCAGTCGGTAAAGCGGCGCCTTGGGCGTCCGCAGTCCGATCCAGTCCATGCTAAGGCGCGGTCCGTCGAACCGGTCGCGATAGGCAAAATCGCCGCTGGTCGGCGGCGCATCGATATCGCACACGGGCAGGGGCGGGCGTTTCGCCGCATAGGGAATGGTCTTGCCGGCCTCCAATATATGCGGCCAGCCATCTCGCCATGCGACCGGCAGCAGGAAGGTTTCGCGCCCGATATTGTAGAGATCGGGGCCATAGGGACGGGTGGCGAGGAAGGTCGCCCACCAGTCGCCCGCCTGCGTCTGCACCAGCTTGGCATGGCCGGCCGATGTCACCGGATGGGGGCGGGCCGGGTCCAGGCTGCGCTGGCTCAGGATCGGATTGCCGGCATAGGGAGTGAAGGGGCCGCGCAGGTCGCGGGCGCGGAACACCACTTCGCTATGCTGGTCGCCGGTGCCGCCCTCGGCCGCGATCAGATAATAGAAACCCTCGCGCTTCAGCAGATGCGGTCCCTCGATCCAGGCGGGCTTCTGGCGGATGTCGACGCCGCCATTGACGATCTGCGTGGACCCGCCGGTCATTGTGAGCGTGCGCCAGTCAAATTCCTGCACCCAGATCGCCCGATGCCCCTCATAGCGGGGCGGCTCGGCCGGCGCGCGATTATTGACGATGAAGGCGCGCTCGCCTTCCCAGTAGATCGACGGGTCGATCCCCTCGAATGGCAGCCAGTGCGGTTTGGACCACGGCCCGGCCGCGTCCTTTGCCGTCATCACGAAATTGCCGCCGCAATCGACGCAGGTGCCGACCAGGTAGAAGAGCTCGTCATGGAAGGAGATGTCGGGCGCGAACATGCCGCGCGAACTGCGCAGGCCGCTGAAATCAAACTGGTCGGGCCGGTCGATCGCATTGCCGATCTGGCGCCAATGGACCATGTCGCTCGACCGGAAGACCGGCAGCCCCGGATAATGGGCGAAGGAGGAGTTGACGAGATAATAGGTGTCGCCGACCCGCGTGATCGATGGGTCGGGATAATAGCCCGACAGGATCGGGTTGCGATAGTCGTCCGGGCCGGGCGTCACCTGTTCCTGGGCGCGGCCGTCATAGCGGAAATCGCTGAAGCGGGCGGGGCCTGCCAGGGCCGGGCCGGCAATGGCGGCCAGCAACAGCAAGGCGGCACGACGGGTCTTGCGCATATCCTCTCCTCCCATTTTTGCCGAGCATAGGAGAGAGAAATTGATAGCGCTATCAAAAATCCGGTACGGTGCATGCAAACCGGCCTGGATATGTCAATTTCGCTGTCACTATCTATCGTCGGCGCCCGGCGGCGATGAAGGCGATCGGCAGGCCGACCAGGATGCAGTGGGAGAAAAGCTGGTTGCCGATGTTCCAGGCGATCCGCCCGATCGGCAGCGCGCCATAGGCGGCGGGCAGCCACATGGCGGGCCAGCGCCACGGCCGCACGATCCAGTACATGATCGCCCAGAGCAGCAGGCCATAGAGCAGGCCGGCGACGACCGGATGGCGGCGCAGGGCAGGGCGCCGCTCCGCGATCAGCATATAGGCGCCCGCCATGCAGGCCATGATCGCGAAATGGACGGCCAGGCCGATGATTGCCCATAGCCAAACGGGATCGCCCCGCGCACGATCGCCCAGCGGGCCGCTCGCGACAAATTGCAGCACCGCATGCGGCGCCGTGCCTGCCATGCCGGCAAAGACGAAGGCGGAAAATATGTCGAGTGTGCCGGCAACCAAGGTTGCCCGGATGATCCTCTCGCGCATCGTGCGCTCCCCATTTTCTCGGGGCGGATCATGACAGATTGCGATGAACTTGTCCCGCCGGATGCGCTGCACCCGGCGGGACGGAAAGATTTAGAGTTCGCTGTCCATCAGCGCGGGGAAGAAGCCCTCATGCGCGGTGCACAGCGCGTCGATCGACACGCCCGCCACGCTGTCGCCGCCGACGGTGCCGATCTTGACCGCGCCAGCAATCTCGACGCCGGCCGGCGCCGTTACGACATAGCGGCTCTGGTCTTCGCCGAACGCCGAAGCGGTGGTCAGCGCCACGTCCAGCGTCGCGCCGATCTTGCCGGCCAGCGCCATTTCCGCGATCGTGACGATCAGGCCGCCGTCGGAAATATCATGCACGGCATTGACCGTGCCGGCCACCACCAGCGCGCGGACAGCGTCGCCATTGGCGCGCTCGACCACCAGGTCAACCTTGGGCGCATCACCCGCCTCGCGACCGGCAATCTCGCGCAGCCAGATCGACTGGCCCAGATGCGTGCCTTCGCCACCGACCAGCCAGATCGCGTCGCCTGCATTCTTGAACGCCACGGTCGCCATCGCATCGATATCGGCCAGCAGGCCGATGCCGCCGATCGCCGGGGTCGGCAGGATCGCCGAGCCACCGCCGGTCGCCTTGGATTCATTGTAGAGGCTGACATTGCCCGACACGATCGGGAAGTCGAACGCGCGGCAGGCGTCGCCCATGCCCTCCAGGCAGCCGGTCAGCTGCGCCATGATCTCGGGGCGCTGCGGATTGGCGAAGTTGAGGCAGTTGGTGACCGCCAGCGGGGTCGAGCCGACCGCGCTCAGGTTGCGATAGCATTCCGCGATCGCCTGCTTGCCGCCTTCATAGGGGTCGGCATAGCAATAGCGCGGGGTGCAGTCGGTGCTGATGGCGATGCCCTTGCTGCTGCCATGGACGCGCACCACCGCGGCGTCGCCGCCGGGACGCTGCACCGTGTCGGCGCCGACCATGTGATCATATTGCTCCCAGATCCAGCGACGGCTGGCGATGTCGGGGCTGCCCATCAGCGTGACGAGGTCCGCGCCGATATCGGCGCTCTCGGCGATCTCGCCCAGCGGTTCGACCTTCGACCAGATCTTATACTCATCCTTCGGCATCGAGGGACGGTCATAGAGCGGCGCATCGTCGGCCAGCGGCGCGAGCGGAATGTCGCAGACGATCTCGCCCTTATGCTCCAGCACCATGCGGCCGGTGTCGGTAACATGGCCGATGACGGCGAAGTCGAGTTCCCACTTCCGGAAGATCGCCTCGGCAAAGGCTTCGCGGCCGGGCTTGAGCACCATGAGCATGCGCTCCTGGCTTTCCGACAGCATCATCTCATAGGTGGTCATGCCGGTTTCGCGCTGCGGCACGTCATCCATCTTGAGGTGCAGGCCGACGCCGCCCTTCGACGCCATTTCGACGCTCGAGGAGGTGAGGCCGGCGGCGCCCATGTCCTGAATGGCGACGATCGCGTCCGATGCCATCAGTTCCAGGCACGCCTCGATCAGCAGCTTTTCGGTGAAGGGGTCGCCGACCTGGACGGTGGGGCGCTTCTCTTCGCTGTCCTCACCGAAATCGGCCGACGCCATGGTCGCGCCATGGATGCCGTCGCGGCCGGTCTTGGATCCGACATAGACGATCGGGTTGCCGACGCCGCTGGCGGCCGAATAGAAGATCTTGTCGGTGTCGGCGATGCCCACGGTCATCGCATTGACCAGGATATTGCCGTCATAGGCGGGGTGGAAGTTCACCTCGCCGCCCACGGTCGGCACGCCGACGCAATTGCCGTAGCCGCCAATGCCATGGACCACGCCGCTGATGAGATGCTTCATCTTGGGGTGGTCGGGGCGGCCGAAGCGGAGCGCGTTCATGTTGGCCACCGGGCGGGCGCCCATGGTGAACACGTCGCGCAGGATGCCGCCGACGCCGGTCGCGGCGCCCTGATAGGGTTCGATGTAGCTAGGGTGGTTATGGCTTTCCATCTTGAAGATGGCGGCCTGGCCATCACCGATGTCGACCACGCCGGCATTTTCGCCGGGGCCACAGATCACCTGCGGGCCCTTGGTGGGCAGCTTCATCAGGTGGATCTTGGAGGATTTGTAAGAGCAGTGCTCCGACCACATGACCGAAAAGATCCCGAGTTCCGTCAGGTTCGGCTCGCGGCCGATCGCCTTCAGGACGCGATCATATTCTTCGGGGGACAGACCGTGCTCGGCAACGATCTGCGGGGTGATCTGGGGGGCGCTGCTGGACATGAGCGCGCCTTTAGACGCGTGGCGCGGGATTCACAATGGGGAGGCGGCGGCCAAGTCATGGCCACCGCCCTTAAGTCGCTTAGCAGCTGCTGTTGCGGTCGATCGCGCGGCCAGCCAGGGCGCCGGCGCCAGCGCCGACGACGGTGCCGGTGGTGCGATCGCCGCGGGTGTCGACCGCGCGGCCCAGCAGGGCACCGGCAACGCCGCCCAGCAGCAGGCCGGTGGTGCCGCCCGACTTGCGGCAGCGATAATCACCGCGATAGCCGCGACGGTCGGAATAGCGACCATGGTCATAATGGCGGTCGCCACGGTGCCAGCCACGGTCATGGCCACGGGCGAAGGAGGTCGCCGGAACGGCGGTAGCGACGGTTGCGGTCGCCAGGGCCATGGCGATCAGGCTCTTCTTGAAGTTCATGGGTCATCTCCTCGACCTGTTTATCTCTGGTACGAGGCTGTTCTGCCACCGGCTGGCTGGCAACATCCTGAACCGGCACGTTATCTGTCGTTCAGGAAAAGCGCCGGGCATGAAAAAAGGGCCGGTTCCTAGGGAAGAACCGGCCCCTGTCAGAAAAAAGACTCAGGCAATGCTGCGATCAGACGTGGCAGGCCTGCGCCGACTTGCCGGGGACGGTGATCGTCACGTCATTGCCCGAGCCCTTGACCTCATAACCACCTTCGGCGGTGAAGGGCTGGCCGGCTTCGGCAGCCTTCAGCATGGTGGGTGCGCCATTCTTTTCGGTGCGCAGGATCGCGCTCTTGTCGTCGCTCATATAGTCGACGAAGAACAGGCTGTTGTCCTTGCAGCGGAACTGCTTGTTGGCCTTGACCGACGGCGGCAGCTCGACCGGCGCGGCGTTGGCAAGCTGGGCAGCCATCGGATCGGCGGGGCCGCCGACGACTTCGGGTTCGTCACTCTTGTTGCAGGCCGACAGCATGGTCAGGCCGGCAACGGCGATGAGGGGGAGATAATATTTCATAGCGATCCTTTTATGTGCGCTTGCAACATTGTGCGTCAACGCAAAACTGCCCGAATTCCGCCACGCCTGTGCAGCGACGTCATGACGTTTGCGTGACAGCGGCGCTATTGACCCACTATTGGGCGGCCTTGGGTCTGCTGCCATGTCATCCGCGCTTGACCCCGTGGACAGGGGCGGTCAATGCAGGCGCATGGCTGAGGAAAATACCCCGCAAAAGGATCTGTCCCAATTGTCGTTCGAGGATGCGCTGCGCGCGCTCGAATCGATCGTTCGCCGGCTGGAAAGCGGCGATGTCCCGCTCGATGAGTCGATCTCGCTCTATGCCCAGGGTGAAGAACTGCGCAAGCGCTGCACCGAGCGGTTGCAGGCGGCCGAGGCGCGCATCAGCAAGCTGACCGTCGATGCCGGCGGCGCCATCACCGGCGCCCAGCCGTTCGGCGCGGATTGACCCACTGCATGGAACGGAGCGCGGCAGGAGCGCTGGTCGCCGCCCGTGCGGCAACGGTCGCGGCCGATATCGACCGGGCGTTCGACGCGCTGCTGGCGATCCCCGACGATCCACGCCATCGCCTCTATGAAGCGATGCGCCATGCCGCGATCGGGGGCGGCAAGCGGCTGCGGCCGCTGCTGGTGCAGGCGACCTGCGACCTGTTCAACATTTCCCGCGAATCCGCGCTGCGCGTCGGTCTCGCGATCGAATGCATCCATGTCTATTCGCTGGTGCATGACGATCTGCCGGCGATGGACGATGACGATATGCGGCGCGGCAAGCCGACCGTCCACAAGGCGTTCGATGAAGCAACCGCGATCCTGGCCGGCGATTGCCTCCATGACCTTGCTTTCGAAATCCTCGCCGACGAACAGACCCATCCCGATGCCTTCGTGCGCATCGACCTCGTAAAGGCGCTCGCCGTCGCCAGCGGCCCGGCCGGGATGGCGGGCGGGCAGATGATGGACCTGGAGGCGGAAAAGACCCGTTTCGATCTCGCCACCGTCACCCGGCTGCAAAATCTCAAGACCGGCGCGCTGATCGGCTTCTGCGTCGATGCCGCTGCCATCATGGCGCGCATCCCGGTCGATGCGCGCACCGGCCTGCATGGCTATGCCCGCGACATCGGCCTCGCCTTCCAGATTGCCGACGACCTGCTCGATGTGGAGGGCGACGCGGCCGTGGCCGGCAAGGCGCTGGGCAAGGATGCCGCCGCCGGCAAGGAAACCTTCGTCTCGCTCCTGGGGGTAGACCGGGCGCGGGAACAGGGGCGTCTGCTCGTTGAACAGGCCAAGGCGCACCTGCACGGCCATGGCGCGGAGGCGGACCTGCTGCGCGCGATTGCCGACTATATTGTGGAGAGGGACCGCTAGATCATGAGCAAGTCGCGTATCGGTGTCTATCCCGGCACCTTCGACCCCATCACCCTTGGCCATATGGACATCATCCGCCGCGGCGCGAAGCTGGTCGACAAGCTGGTGATCGGCGTCACCACCAACATCAGCAAGTCGCCGATGTTTTCCGATGAGGAACGGCTGGACATGGTTCGCCGCGAATGTGCGGACATCGACACCGAAATCGTCGTCACCGGCTTCAATTCGCTGTTGATGGACTTTGCCGAATCGCAGGGGGCCAGCGTCATCATCCGGGGCCTGCGCGCCGTCGCCGATTTCGAATATGAATATCAGATGGCGGGCATGAACCAGCAGATCAACAGCCGGGTCGAAACCGTCTTCCTGATGGCCGACGTCTCGTTGCAGCCGATCGCGTCGCGTCTGGTCAAGGAAATCGCCCTCTATGGCGGGCCGATCCACAAGTTCGTCAGCCCCGCCGTGCGCGAGGAGGTGGAGGCGCGGGTTGCCGCGCTGGGCCTCAAGGGGCAGGGCTAGGAACGGGTTGCCTTCATTGTTGCCGTCTCGTTTCAGCCCGCGTTCAGTTGCCAATCCCGATCAGGGCGCTATCAGGACGGCTTGACCTTCCCGGGCAAGATCTAAGGAAAGCTTATTCGCATGCGTTTCACTTCCGCGCTCAAGACCGTGGCGATCGGTTTCGCCCTCACCGCGTCCAGCGTGGCCTTCGCCCAGGGCGGCGGTGGCGGCGGCGGCGGTGCCGAGGAAATGAAGAAGGCGGAGACCGCTGCGAAGGCGGAGCAGAATGCCAAGTCACTGGGCGCCCAGCTGACGCCGCAGCTGCCGCCGGCGACCATTCCGGCCGACCCGCAGAATATCTGGGATCTCGACCTGTCGAGCGGCGGCCGCGTGCGCATTCAGCTGCGCCCGGATATCGCCCCCAATCATGTCGAGCGGATCAAGGAACTGACCCGCCAGGGCTTCTACAATGGTCTGAAGTTCCACCGCGTCATCCCCGGCTTCATGGCCCAGGGCGGCGATCCCAAGGGGGACGGCACCGGCGGTTCGACGCTGCCCGACCTCAAGGCCGAGTTCAACCCGATGCCGCATCTGCGCGGCACCCTGTCCATGGCCCGCGCCCAGAGCGAGGACAGCGCCAACAGCCAGTTCTTCATCGTGCTGCTGCCGCGCATGCAGCTCGACAAGAAATATACCGTTTTCGGCCGCGTGATCGAAGGCATGCAATATGTCGACGCGATCCATGAGGGCGAGCCGCCGGCCGACCCGACCGTGATCCTGCAGGCCTCGATCGAGAGCGACGGCAAGCCGCCGGTGCTGGCACCGCCGCCCCCGCCGCCGGCGCCCGAACCCGCAGCGCTGCCGTCGAAGAAGCCGGCTGCCCCGGCCAAGAAGCCGGCCCCCAAGAAGAAGTGAGTTTGCGCCCGGAAGGGCCATCGTCATGCGTGTAGACCTGTTCGATTTCGATCTGCCGGCGGAGAATATCGCCCTCCGTCCGGCCAGCCCGCGCGATTCGGCGCGCCTCTTGCTCGTGCCCGGTGACGGCGCGATGGAGGATCGCATCGTGCGCGACCTGCCATCGCTGCTGCGCGCGGGCGATGTGCTGGTCTTCAACGACACCCGCGTCATTCCCGCCCAGCTGGAAGGGATGCGGGGCGAGGCGCGGATCGGCGCGACCCTGCACAAGCGGCTCGGCCTGCGCCAGTGGCAGGCCTTCCTGCGCAATGCCAAGCGGGTGCGTGATGGCGACCGGATCGATTTCGGCGCCGGTGTCACTGCGATCGCCGGCCCGCGCGACGAGGATGGCGGCGTCACCCTCGATTTCGAGGGCGAGGAACCAGTCGAGATCCTGCTGGAACGGGCCGGGCGCATGCCGCTGCCGCCCTATATCGCCAGCAAACGCGCCACCGACGAGCGTGACCGCAGCGATTACCAGACCATGTTCGCGCGCGAGGATGGCGCGGTCGCCGCCCCCACCGCCGCGCTGCACTTCACGCCCGACCTCACCGCTGCACTGGCGCAGGCCGGCGTGCTGACTGAAACGCTGACCCTGCATGTCGGCGCGGGCACCTTCCTGCCGGTCAAGGCGGACGATACCGACGACCATCGCATGCATGCCGAATGGGGGCGGATCGATCAGGACACGGCCGATCGCCTGAATGCCGCGCGCGCGGCCGGCGGCCGGATCATCGCGGTCGGCACCACCTCGCTTCGCCTGCTCGAAAGCGCGACGGGGGAGGATGGCGTGATCCGTCCCTTCGCCGACGAAACCCGCATCTTCATCACGCCCGGCTACCGCTTCCGCGCGATCGACGGGCTGATGACCAATTTTCACCTGCCCAAATCGACCCTGTTCATGCTGGTAAGCGCCTTGATGGGCCGCGATCGGATGCAACAGGTCTACGCCCATGCGATCGCCACCGGTTATCGCTTCTACAGCTATGGGGACTCTTCGCTGCTGCTGCCGTGACGGCGATCGGTCATTACTGCACTCGTTTGATGCAGGCGATGCTGCCGACGATGTCGGTACGGGTGCCGCGGTTGCAGTGCCAGGACGGGTCATCCTGCAATGTCGGCGGATGGTCCTTTGCGGCCGAACGATAATGGGCATTATATAGCCAGATCAGCGCGGGGCGGCCGCTTATGGCATGGGCGCGCAATATTGCGTTCGGGTCGGCCTTGCGGTCCACGACCAGCGGTTCCACGGGCACGTCCATTCCGGGCCGTGCCAGGAAATAGCCGCCGATGGCCGCAAGCGATGCGCGGTCCATGATCTTTGCCGAGGGGGAATCCCATAGGAACAGGACACGGTCGGGCCGTTCCGCGCGGATGAAGTCGCTGCCCTGTTCATAGCCGTAGATCGTTCGGTCGCCCAGTTCGGTTCGCATCAGCGCGGGGTTGAGGACCGGCGCCATGAAGGCGAAAGCCATGCCCAGTGCGGCATGATCGGGGCGCGGCGTGCGCTGGATCAACAGGGTCAGGCCCAGCATCGCGCTTGGCACCAGTGGCACCAGATAACGGTCGGTCAGGGACGGCTGGAACAGGCTGACCAGGATCGCAATGGCAAAGCCGATCACCGCCGTCAGTGCCGTCAGCGGCAACGGGTCGCTGCCGCTCGATAGGATATCGGATTGCTGGCGCCGCATATGGATCGTCGCGACGATGACAAGCGCGATGACCGCGAACAGGGCGCCGATATTCTGCGCGCCCAGGACGAAGGCGAGGTTGAGCATCGCTCGGGACAGGCTGGTGGGATCATACCAGGCGACATCGTCGCGCGCATAGTCTGCCAGCCGGGGCAGATGATAGGCGAACCAGCCAAGGCCCGGTGTCGCCACGATCATCGCGGGCCACATCCGCGCCAGGTTCAGGCGATGTCGGTACAGCAGCACCAGTATCTGGCCCAGGATCAGGACGGCGGCATAATAATGGGTGAGGAACATCAGTGTTCCAAGCCCGACCCATAGCATCGCCCAGCGTAGCGTCAATCGCTCAAGCAGGTGCGCGACGGTCAGGCAGGATGCGGTCGACAGCAGCATCATCAGGCCATAGCCGCGTGCGTCCACCATGATGCCCAGATTGGGCGGCCACAGAAAGAGGAGGGCGGCCCATGTCCAGGCGCCGGTGCGACCGAGCGTGCGCGGGCGCCAGAGCAGCGGCAACAGGGCGGCGGCGAGGACGAACAGGATGGACGGGAGGCGCAGCATCAGATTGCTGTCGCCGAACAACGTCACCCAGCCTGTCAGCAGCAGATAATAGAGTGGCGGATTGCAATCGAGCCAGGCCTCGCGCCAGAAGGACGACCAGTCCGGCCGCGTCGCGATCATCCCGCTCCAGGTTTCATCGAGCCACAATGGGGTCGTGTCCGCCAAGCTTAAACGCATGCCGACCAGATAGAGGGCGCCAAGGAGGAAGAAACTGCCGGTCAGCAGGATGATCGGTGTCGCGGGCAACCGGCGCGCGGCGGGAGTCTCGGGCAAGATCGGATCCTTGGATGAATTGCGAGGACAGTGATTTGCCATGGTTAATATATGGATAAGTGAAGGCGGGCTTCGTGATTGGGTGCGGTGTCGCGGCCAGCGAGGCTGATGTGATCCGCCCTTTCGCCGAGGAAAGCCGCACATTGGTCGCGTGGCGCTATCGCTTCTACAGCTATGGGGATTCCTCGCTGCTGCTGCCGTGACGGCTGAACCTGGCGGCTAGAAGGCCTCCGCAATCCCGACATAGACGGCATGATCGTCTTTTCCTGCCGCAAGATCGACGCGCAACTGCACGTCATTGCTGCGGAAAGGACGATAGCGCAGGCCTATGCCGCCGGCCGGCAGCAGCTTGCCCTTGTCGATGATCGTGCCGGCCGATGGCGCGATGCCGCCCAGCCCGACAAAGGCGGTTGCGCCCCAGCGGCCGCTGACATGCTGGCGCCATTCGGCCTGCGCCGCCCAACTGGCCTTGTCGCGATAGCGACCGGTGACATAGCCGCGCAGATCGTTGTTCGCGCCGAACAGGCACAGATCATAATAAGGGGCGTTGCCCCCGGCGGCACATAGCGCGCCCCGCAGTGCGATCACCGTGCTAGAGCCGATCGGCAGATAGCTGTTGGCGGCCATCTGCAACTTGTCATGGCTATAGCTGTCGCCCAGGGCGCGCAGACCGAACAGCCAATTGGCGCTCAACATCATGCCGCGATGCGGTTGGGTCGCGCTGTCGCGCGTATCATAGGCAAAGCTGGGGCCGATCGCGGACAGGTTGCTGTTCATGGCGTCGAGCGGCGGCGCCGGCAAGGATTCTGCCTCCGCCTCTTTCAGCCGCGCGTCGGTGGTGCGCAGGCGATAGCGGATGCCGGCATGGCCGCGCGGGAAGACGCGCATCAACGCCTGGAGGTCGATGTTCAACTGCTTGCTGTCGATCTCGCGATGGATACCGTCATCGCCCGCAGCCGCGCCGATCCCATAATAGTCGTTGCGATCGTCGATATAGGAGAGGCTGGCGCTGAAGCGCAGCCGATCCTTGTCGAACGACATGGAATGAAAGGCGCCGACGCCCCTGGTCCCGCGCGAGGTGTAGATGACGCCGCCGGCACTGATCCACTGCTGGGGCGCGGCATTGGGATTGTAGAAGGCGATGGCACCTGCGGCGAGGCCTGTGCCGGTTGCCGGATTGGACAGCGGCACGGGCGCGAAGAGGATCTGAGGCTTGCGGGTAGGGGAGGCTGCGGTCCTGCCTTCGGCGGGCAGGGCGCGTGAGAGGCTGTTCGCGTCGGTCTCGCTCTGGGCTGTCGCCATGCCCGATGACAGGCAGGGGAAGGACACGAGCGCCAGCCACCCGAGACGATGGCGCCGGATCATGCGTGGGCCAGCAAAAAGGGCGGGGCGGATGGCCATATTCTCTCCATCCCCCATCGGCGACGGGGGAACCATCGGGACAAACACTGAAGCGTGGCGGGCGCCCCTGCGCGGCTCGATGGCGCGGCCGTCCAGATGCGCCATGATGTTCGGGGGACTATGCCCGGTCGGGCTGCGGAGCAGGGCAGGCGCAAGCGGTTGAAAGGGCGACGCCCTTGCGCGTGGGGCGCCTTGCTCGCGCGTCGGGCTATCGTCATGGAAACCCGGCGTCGACCGGTCACCACTAGGGGTAATCCCTGAGCCATGCCGGTGTTTCGCCCGATGGCTCCCGGCCCCGGAAACGGGACATGCTGCCTCCGATAGACTGAGGGGGTCATATGGCCAATCTGGCGGAATTTCTGGACAAGCTACCCATCCTGCTGGTCGGGCTGCTGATGCTGGCGACCATGACGCTGACGGCGACGGCCGGCTATGTCCTGCGGCAGCGGGTGCGCCGGCTGTTGACGCACAAGGGCGCCACGGAAGAAGGTGGGGCGGAAGGCTATATCGTCTCTGCCGTGATCGGTCTGGTTGCGCTGTTGCTGGGCTTCACCTTTGCGCTGGCGGTCGGCCGGTTCGAAACGCGCCGGGCGCTGGTGCTGCAGGAAGCCAACGCCATCGGCACCAGCTATTTGCGGGTCCAGGGCCTGCCCGAACCGCATCGCACGCGGATGTCGCAGATATTGGTCAACTACACCAATAATCGCGTCGAACTCAGCACGGCCAGCCCCGACAAGATGGCGCCCTTGATCGTCGCCAGCGATCGACTGCTGGTCGAGCTATAGGCCGGCACGCTGGCGGCGACCGACACGATCGGCAATTCCGCGCTGGCCTCCTCGCTCCATTCGACCGTCAACGAAGTGATCGACATGGACAGCGCGCGCAAGGCGGCGCGCAAGGTGCGGGTGCCGGGCGAGGTGTTCCTGGCGCTATGGGTCTATATCGCGGTGACTGCGGGGATGCTGGGCTATGCCCGGTCGGAAACGCAGGGGCGGATGCTGGCGGGCATATTGTTCCTGCTCTTCACCATGTCCTACATGCTGATCATCGACATCGACCGGCCGGCGGGCGGCAATATCGTCGAAAGCCAGGGGCCGATGATCGAACTGCGCGAGACGCTGAAGCAGCAGCCGCCCGGCACCTTCGACATCTGGCGCAAGCCGGTCGTGGCGCCAGCGCCTTAGAGTCTGTTTGAGAATGCGCCATCCGGCGCATTCCGGCACCAGCCCGCTCCCCCACCCGGCCACCCATAGAATACTGCCGTTGGGTGGCCGGGAGGGGGAGCGGGCTGGCACCGTATCGGAAATCGCGCTTTCGCGATGTCTCAACCACTCTCTTAGATGTTGCCAAACGCCATTGCCAACGCGCGCAGCATCGGCGGTGGCGTCTCGCGCAGGGTGGCGGCGCGCGGGCCATGGAGCAGGCCGATCGTCCGCCGTTCGCCAAAATCGCGTAATTTGGCGCGCGCCATGCCGGGCCATTGATAGCCCAGCGGCATCACCGTGACGCCCAGGCCGGCCGCCACCATCTGCATCACCCGCTCGTCATGGGTCGACCGATAGGCGAAATGCGGGCGGATGCCGCGATCGACGAAATAGCGGCTGGTCGCCGACAGCGCCTCGCAATGGCGGCGCACGATCATCGTCTCGCCCGCCAGTTCCTCCGCCGCGATCGTTTCGCGTCCGGCGAGGCGATGGTCGGCGGGCAGGGCCAGGCCATAGCCCTCCTCGGCCAATATCTGTGCGACATAGCGATCCTCGGCGCCCGGCCGCACCAGGGTCAGCGCCACGTCGATCCGCTCGGCATCCAGCCGCCCGAGCAGTTCGCGTTCCGATCCTGGAATGAATTCCACCCGGCCGCGCGCCTCGGCCGGGCAGGCTGCAACCGCCGCCGCCACCGGCGCGCCGGCGATGCTGGTCAGCAGGCCGATGCGCAGCGTCTGGATTTCGGCCGTCTGCGCGCCCGCCTGTTCGGCCAGGTTGAACTCGCGCTCGATCCGCCGCGCGTGGCTTAGCAGGCGACTGCCGGCCTCGGTCAGTTCGACCCGCTGGTTGCTACGCAGGAACAGTGGCGCGCCGACCGCCTGTTCCAGCTTGGCGACGCCGACCGACAGGGTCGGTTGCGACACCAGGCAATGCGCCGCCGCACGGGAGAAATTGCCCTGGTCCACGACCGCCAGGAAATAGCGCAGCAGATAGCGTTCGATCATAGATGGAAACTATATACTCCTGCCCGTGGTTTCAATTTTTCCCTTGCCGCGTTCAGGACTAGGGTGCGGCGCAGGAGAGATGCCAATGACCGACTTCGATTTCGCTCTGGGCGAGCATGCGGACATGATCCGCGAAAGCACCGCCCGTTTCGCCGCCGATCATATCGCCCCACTGGCGGCTGAGATCGACGCCAAGGACTGGTTCCCCCGCGACCTGTGGCCCGCCATGGGCGCGCTCGGCTTGCACGGCATCACCGTGGACGAGGCGGATGGCGGCCTGGGCCTGGGCTATCTGGAGCATGTGGTGGCGCAGGAGGAAGTGGCACGAGTCTCCGCCTCCATAGGTCTCAGCTATGGCGCGCACTCCAATCTCTGCGTCAACCAGATCCGCCGCTGGGGCAATGACGCGCAGAAGGCGCGCTATCTGCCCAAGCTGATTTCCGGCGAGCATGTGGGCAGCCTTGCCATGTCGGAGGCCGGCGCCGGGTCCGATGTCGTGTCGATGAAGCTGAAGGCCGAAAAGAAGGGCGATCGCTACGTCCTCAACGGCACGAAGTTCTGGATCACCAATGCGACCGAGGCGGACACGCTGGTCGTCTATGCCAAGACCGGCGAGGGCTCCAAGGGCATCACGACCTTCCTGATCGAGAAGGGCTTTGCCGGCTTCTCGATCGGCCAGAAGATCGACAAGGTTGGCATGCGCGGCAGCCCGACCGCCGAACTGGTGTTCGACGATTGCGAAGTGCCCGAAGAGAATATCATGGGGCCGCTGAACGGCGGCGCGGGCGTGCTGATGTCGGGCCTCGACTATGAGCGGACCGTGCTTGCCGGCATTCAGCTCGGCATCATGCAGGCCTGTCTCGACACGGTGCTGCCCTATGTTCGCGAGCGCAGGCAGTTCGGCAGGCCGATCGGCGCGTTCCAGCTGATGCAGGCGAAGGTCGCCGACATGTATGTCGCGCTCAACAGCGCGCGCGCCTATGTCTATGCGGTCGCCAAAGCCTGTGACGCGGGCAAGACCACCCGCTTCGACGCGGCCGGCGCCATCCTGCTCGCCAGCGAGAATGCGATGAAGGTCGCGCTGGAGGCGGTGCAGGCGCTGGGCGGCGCGGGCTATACGAAGGACTGGCCGGTCGAACGCTATATGCGCGACGCCAAGCTGCTCGATATTGGTGCCGGCACCAACGAGATCCGCCGGATGCTGATCGGCCGCGAACTGATCGGCGCGTGAGGAGTCTGTCTGCAAATGCGCGGAAGTGCGCATTTGGCCGCACCGGCCCGCACCCCCACCCGGCCACCCACGACAGTATCCTGGTTGGGTGGTCGGGTGGGGTTCAGACGAGTCCCGTGCCTCGTCTGAAGGGCCGGCACCGTTTTTCCTTAAATCAAGTCCGCCCCACGAACAGGAAGCCGACCGCCGCCATGATGCAGGCAAAGGCGGCCGCGTGGCGCCAGTGGAGCGGTTCGCCCAGCACCGTCACCATGAAGATGCCGAAGATCACGAGGGCGATGGCTTCCTGCGCGATCTTGAGTTGTCCGGCGGACCAGCCATGGGCAAAGCCGATGCGGTTGGCGGGCACCGCCAGGCAATATTCGACGAAGGCAATCGCCCAGCTGATCAGGATGACCAGCATCAGCGGTTTGTTCATGCCGCCCCTGAGGTGCCAGTACCAGGCGGTGGTCATGAACAGGTTGGAGAGGATGAGGAGAATGATGGTGGGCATATCTGCTCTGTGGCACGCGGACGCCGGGAAGGCGAGGGCATGAGCGCACCGGTTCTGGACAGCAAGCTGTCGCCCGATGGCGAGGGCTTCCGCGCCAATGCTGCGCATAATCGCGCGCTGGCGGAAGAATTGCGCACCAGGGTTGCCGACGCGGCGCTGGGCGGATCGCCGGCCGCGCGCGACAAGCATACCGGGCGCGGCAAGCTGCTGCCGCGTGATCGCGTCGAACGGCTGCTCGATCCCGGCTCGCCTTTCCTTGAGATCGGCCAGCTCGCCGCCAATGGCCAATATGGCGACGAGGTGCCGGGCGCCGGCATGATTGCCGGCATCGGCCGGGTGTCGGGGCGCCAGGTGATGATCGCCTGCAACGACGCCACGGTGAAGGGCGGCACTTACTATCCCGTCACGGTGAAGAAGCATCTGCGCGCGCAGGAAATCGCGCTCGAAAACCGGCTGCCCTGCGTCTATCTGGTCGACAGCGGCGGCGCGAACCTGCCCAACCAGGCGGAGGTCTTTCCCGACCGCGACCATTTCGGCCGCATCTTCTACAATCAGGCGAACCTGTCGGCGCGCGGCATCCCGCAGATCGCCTGCGTCATGGGCAGTTGCACTGCCGGTGGCGCCTATGTCCCGGCGATGTCGGACGAGACGGTGATCGTCCGCAACCAGGGCACCATCTTCCTCGCCGGCCCGCCGCTGGTGCAGGCGGCGACGGGCGAGGTCATCAGTGCCGAGGATCTGGGCGGCGGCGACCTGCATGGCCGCAAGTCGGGCGTGGTCGATCATGTCGCGGACAATGACGAACATGCGCTGTCCATCGTGCGCGACATCGTCTCGACCCTGCAGCCCGACCGCCAGAGCGACCTCAACCTGCGCGACCCGCGTCCGCCGAAATTCGATCCGGCCGATCTCTATGGCATCATCCCCCAGGATGTGCGCGCCCCCTATGATGTGCGCGAAGTGATCGCGCGGATCGTCGACGGCAGCGAATTTCACGAGTTCAAGCCGCTCTACGGCACCACGCTCGTCTGCGGCTTCGCCCATATCTGGGGCATGCCGGTGGCGATCCTGGCGAACAATGGCGTGCTGTTCAGCGAAAGCGCGCAGAAGGGCGCCCATTTCATCGAACTGGCCTGCCAGCGCCGCATTCCGCTGCTGTTCCTCCAGAATATCTCCGGCTTCATGGTTGGCGGCAAATATGAGGCGGAAGGGATCGCCAAACATGGCGCCAAGCTGGTGACGGCGGTGGCCACGGCACAGGTGCCTAAGGTCACCGTGCTGATCGGCGGCAGCTTCGGCGCGGGCAATTATGGCATGTGCGGCCGCGCCTATCAGCCGCGCTTCCTCTTCACCTGGCCCAATAGCCGCATCAGCGTGATGGGCGGCGAACAGGCGGCGAGCGTGCTGGCGACCGTTCACCGCGACGCCGCCAAATGGACGCCGGAAGAGGCCGAAGCCTTCAAGGCGCCGGTGCGCCAGAAATATGAGGATGAAGGCAATCCCTATTTCGCGACCTCGCGCCTGTGGGACGATGGCGTGATCGACCCGGCCCAGACACGGGATGTGCTGGGGTTGGCCTTCGCCGCCGCCTTGAACGCGCCGGTGGACGATCGCGCGCAATTTGGCGTGTTCCGGATGTGATCATTCCTCCCCGGAACGGGGAGGGGGACCGCTCGCCGGAGGCGAGTGGTGGAGGGGCAGGAGCCTTTGAGAGTGAGAGATGATATGATCGACCACAGCAGGCAAATCTCGCAGAATATCGGCGGCGGCTATGCGCAGCACCGTAACGCCTTGCGCCGTCAACCAATGGGTTCGGGCCGCATCATGGCGCAGGGCATCAGGCCCGTCATGGCTGCTGCCGTCCACTTCGATGGCCAGTCGAACGACCGCGCAGTAGAAATCCAGGATATAGATGCCGGCTGGATGCTGGCGACGGAATTTGAAGCCGTTCGGGCGCTGGCGCAGCGCCTGCCACAACAGCCCTTCCGGCAGGGTCATCTGGCGGCGCAATTCACGCGCGCACTTCACCGTTCGGCCTGGTCCGGTCAACATGGCGCCTGCCCCTCCACCGTGCTTCGCACGGTCCCCCTCCCCGTGCCGGGGAGGAATGCACTATGATCCAATCCCTCCTCATCGCCAATCGGGGCGAGATTGCCTGTCGCATCATCCGCACCGCGCGGCGGCTGGGTATCCGCACGATCGCGGTCTATTCCGATGCCGACGCCGACGCGCTGCATGTGCGCGAGGCGGACGAGGCGGTGCATATCGGCCCGTCGCCGGTGCGCGAATCCTATCTGGTCGGCGACCGCATCATCGCGACAGCGAAAGCGACAGGGGCGCAGGCGATCCACCCTGGCTATGGCTTCCTGTCGGAAAATGCCGAATTTGCGCAGGCGGTGATCGATGCGGGGCTGATCTGGGTCGGCCCCAACCCGTCCTCCATCACCGCCATGGGCCTGAAAGACGCGGCCAAAAAGCTGATGCAGGATGCCGGCGTGCCCACCACGCCGGGCTATCTGGGCGAAGACCAGTCACCCGAGCGGCTGGCGGCGGAGGCCTACGCGGTCGGCTATCCTGTCCTCATCAAGGCGGTCGCCGGTGGCGGTGGCAAGGGCATGCGCAAGGTCGATGCCGCGGCCGACTTCGCCGATGCCCTATTGTCCTGCCGGCGCGAGGCGGCGTCCAGCTTCGGCAACGATCAGGTGCTGCTGGAAAAATGGATCACCAATCCGCGCCATATCGAGGTGCAGGTGTTCGGCGATAGCCAAGGCAATGTCGTCCATCTGTTCGAGCGCGACTGCTCGCTCCAGCGTCGCCATCAGAAGGTGATCGAGGAAGCGCCGGCACCGGGCATGGATGAAGCGACCCGTGCGGCCGTGTGCCAGGCGGCGGTCAATGCGGCCAAGGCGGTCGACTATGTCGGTGCCGGCACGATCGAGTTTATCGCCGACGGGTCTGACGGCCTGCGCGCGGACCGCATCTGGTTCATGGAAATGAACACCCGGCTTCAGGTCGAACATCCCGTGACCGAGGAGATTACCGGCCAGGATCTGGTCGAATGGCAGTTGCGGGTCGCATCGGGCGAGCCGTTGCCGCGGACGCAGGAGCAACTGTCGATCAATGGCTGGGCGATGGAGGCGCGCCTCTATGCCGAGGATCCGGCCAAGGGCTTCCTGCCCTCGATCGGCACGCTCGACACGTTCGAGCTGGGTGGCGGTGCGCGCATCGACACCGGCGTCGAGGAAGGCGCGACCATTTCGCCCTATTATGATCCGATGATCGCCAAGGTCATCGCCCATGGCGACACGCGCGACGCGGCGCGGCTGCGGCTGGCGGGGGCGCTCGACGAGACGGTGATTTGGCCGCTGCGCACCAATGCGGGCTTTCTGGTCAAGGCGCTGGAGAATGCGGATTTCGCGGCGGCCCGGCTCGACACCGGCCTGATCGCGCGGGAGGGCGACGCGCTGTTGCCGCCGGCTGATCCGTCCGACGCGGCACTGGCCGACGCGGCAGCGGCGCTGACGCCTGGCGGGGCGCTGGCGGGCTTCCGCCTCAATGCGCCGGTCCGGGCGGAGGCGAATTTCCTGCTGAACGGTCATCCCCATGCCGTGCGCTATGATCCGCGTCTGGGCGACGCCCGGCCGCTGGAGGATGTGCTGATTGCCGAGGGCGGGCAGGTCTGGGAAATGACACCCTGGCGCGTTGCCGGTGGCGCGGGCGGTGCCGCATCCGACGGCGCGATCCTGTCGCCCATGCCCGGCCGCATCATTGCCGTGGCGGTGACGGCGGGGCAGGCGGTGACCAAGGGGCAGAAGCTGCTGACGCTCGAAGCGATGAAGATGGAGCATAGCCTGGTCGCGCCGTTCGACGGCGTGGTCGCAGACCTGAACGCGGCCGAGGGCGGGCAGGTGAGCGAGGGCGTATTGCTGGCCCAGATCGATCATGGCGAAGGTTGAGCCGATCCGGCTGCATGGAATGATAATTGCACTATAGTGCATATTTATATAGAGGGCGAACTATGGCGGGCAGGCATTTTGACGAATGGCAGGTGGGCGACCGGATCGTGCATGAATTGCGCCGCACGGTGACCGAGACCGACAATCTGCTGTTCACCACCATGACCCATAATCCCCAGCCGCTGCATCTGGATGCCGAAGCGGCGAAGGCTTCGGAATTCGGCCAGATCCTGGTCAACGGCACCTTCAGCTTCGCGCTGATGATCGGCCTGTCGGTGGGGGATACCACCATGGGCACGCTGGTCGCGAACCTGGGCTATGACAAGCTCGTCATGCCCAAGCCGGTGTTCATCGGCGATACGCTGCGTTGCGAGACCGAGGTCACAGAGCTCAAGGAAAGCCGCTCGCGCCCCGAGGCCGGCATCGTCACCTTCACCCATCGCCTGCTCAACCAGCGGGACGAGATTGTCTGCCAGTGCCTGCGCATGGCGTTGCTCAAGAAGAGGTCTACATGAAACTCCGCTCGCTGCTCTTTGTACCGGGCGATCGTCCCGAACGGTTCGACAAGGCGGCGGCGAGCGGCGCGGATGCGATTATCCTCGACCTGGAGGATTCGGTCGCGCCCGAGCGCAAGGGCTATGCCCGTGATGCGATCGCTGCATGGCTGGGGGAGGCGCGCAATTGCACCGCCTTCGTCCGGGTCAATCCGCTGGAGGGCGGGCAGACCGCCGACGATCTGGCCATCATCCTGCCGGCGGCGCCCGACGGCATCATGCTGCCCAAGGCGGAAGGGGCGGCCAGCATCCTGGCGCTGGAGGAACTGGCCGGGGCAGGGCGGCTGCCGCCGATCCTGCCCATCGCCACGGAAACGCCCGCCGCCCTGTTCGAGCTTGGCAGCTATCGCGGCGTGCGTGATCGGCTGGCCGGCCTCACCTGGGGGGCGGAGGATCTGCCCGCCTCGATCGGCGCTACCAGCGCGCGGGAGGCCGATGGCCGTTATACCGCGCCGATCGAGATGGCGCGCAGCCTGACCCTGTTCGCGGCCCATGCCGCCGGTGTCGCGGCGATCGACACGGTCTTCCCGCGGATCGACGCGATGGATGATCTGGCCGCCTATGTCGGCCGGGCGCGGCGCGACGGCTTTACCGGCATGATGGCGATCCATCCGGTCCAGGTCGCGGCGATCAATGCCGGCTTTACTCCGACCCCGGCGGAGGTCGATCATGCTCGCGCCGTGGTCGATGCCTTTGCCGCCAATCCGGGTGCCGGGGTGCTGAAGCTGGACGGCAAGATGATCGATCGCCCGCATCTGGTGCAGGCGCAGCGGGTGCTGGCCGCCATATGAAAAAGGCCCGGCATCGCGGCCGGGCCTCTCATTTCACCGTCCCGCTTTAGCGGTAACGGCTCTTTTCATAATTGGTCGACGATCCGGCGCCATAGGTGCCACGGGTATCGTCGCGATCGCCGAACAGCGCCTGCTGCTCACGCTCGATGCGCCAGGCGTGCTGGGCCTCATCCGCGCTCTTCTCCAGCGTCACCTTGGTCGCATCGACCGACTTGATCCAGGAGGACGGGATGGAATGGTGGACCCCACCCGCATCGCTGTCGCTCTTGGTCAGGATGATGCGGTCGCCGCGCAGCTTGTCGACGGTGCCGACATGTTCGCCATCGCTGCCGACCACTTCCATATGCTCGCGCACCTGCGTCACCGCCTGGCGCTGCTCGCCGCGACGGGTGCGCCATGTACCGAACTCGCTGTTGAAGCGATCGCGATGTTCGCGCTGATATTCGGCATAGTCGCGGTCCAGTTCGTCGATCCGCTGCTGGCGCCAGCTATAATAGTTGCTGTCATGATGCGCGCCATAGTCCTGCTGCGGCCCAAAGGCGCGGTTGCGATAGCCATGGTCCTCGCTGCCATAGCCGCTGCGTTCGCCGGTATAGGGGGCAAAGCCACGGCCGGGCAGATAGTCGCTGCGTGCGGCCGAGGCATAGCCAAGCCGGCTCGACTGGTCGCGCGGGTCGCCATAGGGGCGGTTATAATATTCGTCATATTCGCGGCGGCGCTCCGCCTCGTCATCGCCGAACCAGCTGCGAATCTCGTCGCCGGCCCGGTCGAAGAAGCCGCGCTCGTCGGGGTCATAGCCCTGGGGGTAGGGGCGGGCACCCGGCCCGCTGAACTGGCCGCGCATGCCGTATCGATAGGCGCGCTCGTCGCGTGGCGCCCTGTACCGATCATTGTAACGGTCGTTGCCGCGATCCCAGTCGGTCGAATAGCGATCATCGCCGCCATAGCGGCGTCCGCCTTGATAACCCATGGTCCGTCTCCTTGTGCTTGTCGGAGGATCGCGCCCTCCGGTGGTGCGTGCTTGTTGCACCGACAGGCCATCAATGGGTGGCGCGGCCCATCGTTCCGGGCGTTACGGGCGGGTAACGTCGCGCCTTTCAACCGCCCTGCCGAAGGCGGAAAGGGCCGATTTCCGGGGCTCTTGATCGAGATCAGGAAAGGCCGTGATTTTTTGCGCAAAAGACCGTTGCAAGGCGAAAATCCCTCGCCTATAGGCAGCCCACCTTTGGGGCCTTAGCTCAGCTGGGAGAGCGCGTCGTTCGCAATGACGAGGTCAGGGGTTCGATCCCCCTAGGCTCCACCATTTCCCTTCGAAATGAATAACCTGTGCCGTGTGGCATTGGCGGCGCGGACCGGACGCCACTGGCCGGCGCACCCCATGATCATCGGACAGCTTGGCAAGATCGCGATCCTGCACCGGCGGATCAGGGCAGCCTTTCTCCCATCGACGCTTCGAGTACCGCATACCATTCGGCGCGGGTCCATTCGACCTTGAAGGCATCGATGCTGCGGGCAATGCGGGCAGCGGACTGGCTGCCGACAATGGGAATCGGGCGCGCGGGATGCGCCATGATCCAGGACAGGGCGGCGGCGGTGATATCGACGCCATAGCGCTCGCCCTGATCTGCAAGCATCACAGCAGCCGGGTGCAGCGCCTTGGCGAGGCGACCACCACCCAGCGGCGACCAGGCCAGAACCGCCATGTCGCGCGCCATCGCCTGATCGAGCGTACCGTCATGGAGCGGCGCCGTGCGCAGCGCGGAAAATTCGGGCTGGGTGCTGACGATCGGCAGGTCGAGAAAGGTCTGGAGCGCGTCGAGTTCATGAATCGCATAGTTGGATACGCCGATCGCGCGCACCTTGCCGGCTTCAACCATGCGGGTCAGGCTGGCGGCGACTTCCTGCGGATGGGTCAGGAAATCGCGGCGATGGATCTGGTAGAGATCGACCCGGTCGATGCCCATTCGAGTCAAGGACGCATCGATGGCCTCGGCCAGATAGGCTGCGCCGCTATTATAGGGGATGCCCGGCCGGATGCCGCCCTTGGTGGCGATGATCATGCGCTGCCGCAGTTCAGGGGCATCCGCCAATATCTGGCCGAACAGCGTTTCGGCCGATCCGAAACCGGCGGGTGTGTCGCAGCCATAGATGTCCGCCGTGTCGAGCAGGGTGATGCCGGCGTCCAGTGCCGCCTCCACCCTGGCGCGGGCCTGGGCGATATCCTCGCCGGCCAGGCGCCACATGCCCCAGGCGATCGGAAAGACGGAAATGCCGCTCTTGCCGAGCGGACGTGGTTCGGCGGAGAGGCGCAGCGTCGTCATGGATCGATCAATGGCACAAGCGATGTGCCGGCGGTAGGGGCCATCCGCGCCCCACATGACCGGCCGGGCGAGCGGCGCTTGCCGGGGCCGGTGTCACGCCCTGGATGAAAAGCTCATGTAACGCGCGCGCCAGGCGGCGACTTCGGCGCGCAGGTGGGCGGGGGCGGCATCCCCCGACAGGACGAGGGCCGCGACCTCATTGTCGGGATGCATCAACATCTTCCGCGATCCGTCGCTGAACCAGACGGGCACCAGCTGATCGCAAAGACTGTCGAGGATCGCGCCGGCCATGCCATTCTCGATCGCAGCGCTGCCGGGCAGCATGCGAACCATGATCGATACGCCTTCGAAGCAGTTGCGCGGTTCGCGGACGAAATCGATCGACGCCAGGATGCCGGACCGGTCCGGACGGGCTTCATCGGGCATGGCCTGGACCCGGCGCCATGCGCAAAACCATGTCCGGCAGATATGCGGGCGCACGGCATGGATGCTGCATCCCTGCTTGCCCAGATGCGCGCAGGGCGCGCCCGCCGCTTTCTTGAAGTCGGGCGTGTCGACGGTCAGAATGGTGCAGCACATGGTGCAATCGCCGCAGGACCGGTCAGGGATGACAGGGCCCAGCAGAGCGGTTTCCAGATCTGTATCCATGTGCATCCGGGCGGGGTGCCTTGGCCTTGTCGGGAATGCAAGCGGCATCATGCGCGCCGCCTCGCGGCAGATGCCCTGCGCCGGTCAGGCGCGCATGAAGCGCCAATGGTCGGCGTCGCTCTCGGCCGGATCGAGGCGATATCCGTCAGTGTCAAAGCCATGCATGGCCTCGACATCGGCGACATGATGTTCGCACATCCAGCGCGCCATCATGCCGCGTGCCCGCTTCGCGTTGAAGCTCACGAAGCGCGGGCCATTCGGCCCCGGCTCGCGAAAATCGACATGGATCACGCGCAGGCCGTCCAGCCTGTTCTCCACCGCCGCGAAATATTCCTGGCTGGCCAGATTGAGGACGACGCCGGATCCCTCTTCAGCGGCATGTGCGCGCAGCAGCGCGGCGATGCGATCGCCCCACCAGTCGGTCAGCTTCTTGTGCCGCGGCGCCCAGCGCGTGCCCATTTCCATTCGATAGGGGCGGATCGCATCCAGCGGGCGCAGCAGCCCGTAAAGGCCCGACAGCATCCGCACATGATCCTGCGCAAAGGCCACCGCCGCATCGTCCAGCGTGTCCACCTCGAAACCGGAATAGACGTCGCCAGCAAAGGCATAGAGCGCCTGCCGCTCGGGTAGCTCGGAAAAGTCCCGGAACCGGTCGGCATTGAGCTTGGCCAGGCGCGGCGAGATATGCATCAGTTCTGCCAGCCGCTTCTGCGAAAGATTGGCGGCCGACTTGGCGAGCCCGCGCGCTTCCTCGGCGAAATGCGGCGTGGTGACGGCAAGGGGCGGCAGCGCGCGCTCGAAGTCGAGCGTCTTGGCGGGAGAGAGCAGAACGATCATGCCCCGCGCGGTAGCCGCGCCTCGTCCGGGCGTCAAACCGGACCGCGCCTCCTCCTCCCGCCCGCCGGCGGATTTCGCTTCAGCGCCCGCCTGTGGCCCCTGATGGCCGCGCCACCGCATACATGGCCTGCGCCATTTCCCGGTAATAGGCGTTGCGATCGCCGTCCCGTGCATAGACTTCGTTGATGCTGTGCGACGCGCCGGGGACATAGATGAACTCTGCCCGTCCACCCACCTTGCGGAACGCGGCCTCCAGATCATGGACGGCGCCGTCGAGATAATAGGAATCGGCGGTCCCGACCACGACATGGACCTTGCCCTCCAGGTCATGGCGCAGGCGTGGCCATTGGGTCTCGATCCGGTGGCCGATATCATAATTTTCCCGCCAATAGGCCGCGACCTGCGCATCGACTGCGCCCGTCACCCGATCGAAGAGCGGCGCCGGCGTCCCGTCCGCACGGCGCGGCGAGAAGGTCCAGTCGAAGGATCGCAACTGGCCGCCGTCCCGGCCCAGCACCGTCTCGATCCCCACCGCCTGCGCGATCGTCGTCTTCACCCCGCCATGGGCGCGCTCCAGCGGACGGGCCGTGCCCTGGGCATCGCGATACATGTTCGCGCCAGGCTGATAGAGGTCGACGCCGATGAAATGCCGGAAATCCAATGGATCGGGTGACGAGGCCCAGCTTCCACCGAAGATGGCGGGATAGCGCACCATCGCCCAGAGCGCGAACCAGCCGCCCGAACTATGGCCGGTCAGGAACCGGCCCGAGGGCCTGGCGTCCATCCGATAGCGGCTTTCGAGCGCCGGGATGATCTCGCGCGTCAGCGCTTCGCCCCAAGGACCATTATTGACGCTGTCGGCAAATTCGGTCGTGCCGGTGGGCGAGGCGAAGTCCAGCGTCACCCAGATCATCGGCGGAATGGCCTTTGTCTCCATCAGGTGCCAGATGCGCGACAATTGCTGCCCGTCCACCCGGTGATTGGTGCCGAACGCACCGGCCGTATAGACCGTGGGATAGGTGACGCCGCCATGGGGATCATAGCCCGGCGGGGTCAGCACCCAGGCGGCGACACTCTGCGGCGTGCCGCGAAAGCGGGTCAGCACTTTCGATACGACCTGTTCGTCGTGCAGATGCGGGCGCGACGCGGTGATCTGCTCGGCGGCGCGCGGCGGCAGGCCGGTGACGTCGAACTGCGCGGGCGCCGGCGGCAATTTGTGATCGAGCGCAATCGATGGCCTGGCGCCTAGCGGCAGACGCAACGTCACCACCTTCGAGACCAGGTCGCCCGGCCCCCGCCCGCCATAATTATAGTCGCCGTCGCGATCGAGCACGTCCTGCACCCGATAGTCTCCGGGCGCCAGGGCCGCGAGCCCCTCGGGGAAGGCGCTTTCCCCGGCATCGATGCTGATCGTGCGATCGGACCCGAAACTGGTGATATCGCGGCCCGCCACGAAGATGCGGGCGTCGTCGGGGCCATTGATGTCGATATCCTCGCTCTTGCCATTGTCGGCGCTCAGCGGTGCAGCAAAGAGCAATAACCGTCCCGATGCGTCGTCGCCCAGCGCAGCCGGCAGGCTGATATCGAAACGCGTTTCGGGTGCCGCAGCGCCGATCAGCGCCAGCCCAGACAGGGGAAGTGCAAGCAAGCGGGCCATTGCGGTCATCATCAGGAGATCCTGCCATTTTGCCGGCGCAGGGCAATCAACTGGGCGGCAAGGCCCAGGATCAGCATTGCCAGAAGTACAGCCTGCGATCCCAGCAGCAAGGGCGACTTGAGGTCGGTGACGAACGGATGACCATCCGGCACGCGGCGCAGGATTTCGGTCACGGTCGGCACCATCAGCAGAAACGCCGTGAGGCTGAGGAAGACGGTTTCCAGATAGCGCCGCGCCCGCCCGAGAAAGCGGATATTGTCCACGCCATAGCCGGCGATCAGCAGCAGGATCGTCACCGTGCCGATGCCGTAGCTGACGGGCTGATGCGCCACCAGGAACACGGTGCCGGCACCGATCAGCATGAAGATGAGATAGGCGATGCCCGGTGCCGATCGCGGCATGATCCGGCCATGGCGCGCGAACATATAGGCGGCCAGCGGAATGGCGGGCAGGCTGCCGAGCGTATGGAGCCAGCCCAGAGGCGTTATTCCAAACATGGTCTATGTCTTTCTGTTGGCGGGGGATCGCCGCGCTTATGCGGCAAAGCTGGTGGAGCGGGACAATGCGCGCCATTGCGCGATCTCGGCTTCCATGGCGGCCATCTTGCCTTCGACCAGGCCCAGTGCATCGTCGCCCAGGAACAGGCGGGTCGGCGGTGCCGGCGCTTCCACCAAAGTCAGCAAGGCCTGCGCCGCGCGCGCGGGATCGCCCGGCTGCTGCCCGCTCTTGGCCTGACGCGCCGCCCTTATCGGGTCCATGACCGCGTCATAGTCGGCGATGCTGCGCGGCGTGCGGTCCATCGACCGCCCGGCCCAGTCGGTGCGAAACTGGCCGGGCGCCAGCGCCGTCACATGAATGCCGAACGGCGCCACTTCCTTGCCCAGCGCTTCGGAAATCCCTTCCAGCGCGAACTTGCTGCCGCAATAGAAGCTGATGCCGGGCATGGTGATGAACCCGCCCATGGAGGTGATGTTGACGATATGGCCGCGCCGCCTTCGCGCATGCCGGGCAGCACCGCCTTCATCATCGCCACCGGGCCGAACACATTGGCCGCGAACTGGCGCTGCAGATCGTCGATCGACGATTCCTCCAGCACGCCCTCATGGCCATAGCCCGCATTGTTCACCAGCACGTCGACCGACCCGGCGCGCCGCTCGGCGTCCGCCACGGCCGCCGGAATCGCGTCCAGATGCGTCACGTCCAGCAGCAGCGGATGCGCGCGTCCGGGCGCCAGCGCCGCAAAGGCTTCGGCATCCTTGGGGTTCCGCACGGTCCCGACGACGGCGTGGCCGGCGTCCAGCGCGCCCTCGGCAAAGGCCCGGCCCAGGCCGGAACTGACGCCGGTAATCAGGAAAGTCTTGGGGATCAGCGCCGACATGGCCTACTCCATGATTTGAACATCAACTATATCATGATATAAATAGCAACATGACGTCCATCAAGCCCCCCTCGACCGGTTCGCGTGGTGAACCGGTGCGCAATCGTGTGATCGACGCGGCCGAACGCCTGCTGCGCGACGGCAAGGCGGAATTTTCGATGCGCGATCTGGCGACCGAAGCGGGCGTCAGTTTCGCCACGCCTTTCAACCAGTTCGGCAGCAAGGCCGCGATCATGCACGCCCTGTCGGCGCGGCGGATCGCCACCGCGACCCAACGCTTCGCGGACAAGCCGCGGCGCGATGATGCCGGCCAGCGCGTGCTGTTGGCGGTCGCCACGGTGGTCGAGCTGATGCTGGAAGAACCACGCGTGAACCGGGCGGTGATGGGGTGGCTCGGCACGCCGGGGCCGACCCATGGCGAAGTGCTGGCGCAGTCCACCGCGCTGTGGACCCTGGCGATCGGTGCTGGCGAGGGCCTGATCGACGGGCACCCAACGCTGCCTGCCCTGGCAAGGCATCTGGCCTTCGGCTTTCGCGGTGTGCTCTCCTTCTGGACCGCGGGCGAGCTACCGGACGAGGAACTTGCCGCTAATGCCCGCGATGTGGCGAACGCCTTGCTCAGCAGCGCAGCCAGGCAGGCCTGATCGCCAAGTCCAGAGCGGGCGGCGCGCCTTATCCGTTCGCGCCCTGCTGGGCCTCGCGATAGGCGCGGGCGGACAGGCCCATGTTGCGCTGGAAGAAGCGGCTGAAATAGGCCGGGTCGGCAAAGCCGATCGAAAAGCCGATCTCGGCAATCGACAGGTTGGAATAGAGCAGGGCCCGCTGCGCTTCGAGCAGGGCGCGCTGGTCCAGCATCTGCGCCGGCGATCGGCCCGCCATCCGCGCGCAGGCGACGCGCAGGGCGGTCTGGCTGACGCCCAGCGCGGCGGCATGGACCGACACCGGTTCGCGCAGGCGGAAGCGCTGCTCGATCCGTTCGCGCAGCCGCGCCACGATCGACGCATGTGGTCCGGCACGCGGGGCGGCGTGGACGGCGGCGCTGCGATGGCGCAGTGCCGTCACCAGCAGCGACAGCATCGCCGCATCGACCGCCGCCCGGTGGCCCGGCGCCGACCAGCTGAGTTCGCGCATCAGATCGGCCACCAGCCGTTCGACTGGCGGCAATTGCGCTGCGCTCATCTCGATCGCGTCGGGCCGCTCGAACAGGCCGGTCAGTTCCGGGCCATGGCGGCCCAGATCCTGCAGATAGGCGTCGGCCATGGTGATGACGAAGCCGGCGGTTTCCTCCAGCCATTTGAAGCCATGCACGGCGGTGGCCGGCACCAGCAGGAAGCTGGGCGCGACGAAGCGCAGCTCCGCGCCATCCGCCTCCATCGCGCCGCCGCCCGAGGTGATGAGGAAGATATGGCTCAGCTCGCTATGAGCATGCGGTTTGATCGTCCATTCGCTGGGACGTGAGCGATCGTCCAGCGTTTCGACATGGACGAAGCCCTCCGCCACCAGCCTGTGGGGCTCCCCATAGAGGTAGAAGGTCGGGAAGGACTGTTTCGACATTGGGCATGGTCCCGTCGGGATGCGCTGGGGCTGATGAATTGTCCAATTAATAGGCTGGTGCGCCCATGTCCATCGCCGGCCGTGCGGATAGGGTAGGCGCATCGGACAAACAGGGGCGCCGTCAGCGCGCCCGGATCATGAGAGGATGCGAATGCGCACCAGCATAGCCATTATCGGCGCCGGCCCGGCCGGCATGTTCCTGGCCCATCTGCTCGCGGCGGGGGGCATTGCCGCGGTCGTGCTGGAACGGCGCGACCGGGCCTATGTCGAGGGGCGGGTGCGTGCCGGCGTGCTGGAACAGGTGACGACCGACCTGATGCATCGGCTGGGCCTCGGCAGCCGGCTCGATCGCGAGGGGCTGGTCCATGGCGGCACCCAGATTTCGCTCGACGGTTCGCTGTTCCGCATCGACATGGCGGCGCTGACCGGCGGCAGCGCGGTCACCGTCTATGGCCAGCAGGAAGTGATGCACGACCTGTTCGAGGCGGCGCCGGAGCGCGGTGTCGAGATCGTCTGGAATGCGCAGGATGTGACGCTGGAGGGGCTGGACGGCGATCATCCCGTGGTCCGCTGGCGCCAGGATGGCGTCACGCAGGCATTGCAATGCGACTATGTCGTCGGCTGCGACGGCTATCATGGCGTCAGCCGCAACAGCATCCCCGCCCATGTGCTGCGCACGTTCGAGCGTGTCTATCCGTTCGGCTGGCTCGGCATATTGGCGGATGTGCCACCCGCCGACCATGAACTCATCTACGCCAATCATGAACGCGGCTTCGCGCTCGCCTCGATGCGCTCGCCCACGCGCAGCCGCTATTATATCCAGTGCGGCCTCGACGAGCAGGTCGAGGACTGGTCCGACGATCGTTTCTGGGACGAGCTTTGCCTGCGCCTTGGCCCCGACGCCGCATCGCGCGTCACCCGCGGGCCGAGCTTCGAGAAGTCGATCGCGCCGCTGCGCTCCTTCGTGTCGGAACCGATGCGCTGGGGCCGGCTGTTCCTGGCCGGCGATGCTGCCCATATCGTGCCGCCGACCGGCGCCAAGGGGCTCAACCTCGCCGCGTCGGACGTCATCATGCTGAGCGAGGCGCTGGTCGACCATTATCGCGGTGGATCGGATGCCGGGCTGGACGGCTATTCCGCCCGCGCTCTGGCGCGTGTCTGGAAGGCGGAGCGCTTTTCCTGGTGGTTCACCTCGATCACGCACCGCTTCCCCGACATGGACGGTTTTGCCCGCCGCATCCAGGCGGCCGAGATCGACTATATTCGCGGGTCGCAGGCGGCGCAGCGCACGCTGGCGGAAAATTATGTCGGCCTTCCGCTGATGGCTGCCTGACGCCTCTGGCCGGGGCGGGGCTTTACCGCCCCGCCGGATGCGGCCTAGACCGGGGCATGAGCGAAGAGAATGACGCGGGGCGCCCCGCAGCGACGATCGTGATCGTGCGCGACCGGCCGGGCGCCGCGCCCGAGCTGCTGATGATGGAACGGGCCGCGACCATGGCCTTTGCCGCCGGTGCGCTGGTCTTTCCGGGCGGCGGCGTCGATGATAGTGACCGGGCGCTGGCCGCCAGTATGTCCAGCGATCTGGCCAGTGACGAGGTCGCAGCACGGATCGCGGCCATTCGCGAGACGATCGAGGAAAGCGGCCTGGGCGTCGGTCTGGCGGGGTCTGTCGATGCCGCCACCGTGTCGGCGATTCGCGCGGGCCTGCTCGGCGGGGCGCCGCTCGGCGATCTTCTGGCGCCGCGTGGCATCGTCCTGGCGCTGGATGCGCTGGTGCCGTTCGCCCGCTGGCACCCGTCTGCACGGGAAAAGGCGATCCGCGTCTATGACACCCGCTTCTATCTCGCCCGCGCGCCGCTGGGGCAGGAGGCAAGCGTCGACGCGACCGAGAATGTTCGTTTGTTCTGGAGCAGCGCCGCCGCGACCATCGCCCGTGCCGATGGCGGCGACGGGCATGTCATCTTCCCGACCCGCCGCAATCTGGAACGGCTGGCGCAATATGACAGTTTCGACGCGCTCGCCGCCCATGCCCGCAGCATCCCGGTGGAAAAGGTGCGCCCCTGGTTCGAGGAGCGCGACGGCGAGCCGCATCTCTGCATCCCGGCGCATCTGGGCTATCCGGTCACGTCGGAACCAATGCGGCAGGTCCGGCGTGGTTAGGGCATGCGCCGCCTTCATCTGACCCTTCGTGCCCTTGTCATTGTCGCTGTCATCCTTGGCCTGCTCTGGGTCGGATACGCGCTGCTGCGCCAGCGACCGCAGGATCTGCCCTGGACCAGGCTGGACCTGTCGCAGCCGGTCGGCCTGTTCACCGGTCGCAAGCTCGCCGCCCTGACCGGCGACCGGGCGCAATGCCTGGCGCTGCTCGACCGGGCGGGCATTGCCTATACGGCGATGAAGCCGGGTGGGGGCGAGGGGCAGTGCGGCTATGCCGACGCGGTCCGGCTGAAGGCGGAAAAGGGCATGATCGCCTTGTCACCCGCCGGGGTGGCGCCGTCCTGCCCGGTGGTTGCCGCCCTGCGCGTCTGGGAATGGCAGGTGGTGCAGCCCGCCGCCCAGCGCCTGTTCGGCCAGCCGGTGCGCTCCATCACCCATTTCGGTTCCTATAGCTGCCGGCGCATGTACGGTCGCAGCCAGGGCGACTTCAGCGAACATGCCACGGCCGACGCGATTGATGTCGCGGGCTTCGTGCTGGCCGATGGCCACCGGATCAGCGTGGTCGGCGACTGGAAGGGGCAGGGCAAGGACGCCGCCTTCCTGCGTGACGTGCGCGATGGCGCCTGCGGCCTTTTCTCGACCGTGCTCTCGCCCGACTATAATGCCGCCCATCGCGACCATTTCCACCTCGATCAGGCGGAACGCGGTGCGACGGGCTGGCGGGCCTGTCGTTAAAGGCCTTTACTGCCCGTAGCCAGCCTGCTTGGCCAGGCTGACGGCTTCGCGCGCGGCGGCGAGCAGGGCGCCGCTCTTGGCCTCGCATTCGCGCTGCTCATATTCGGCGGTCGAATCGGCGACGATGCCAGCGCCGGCCTGGACGTGCATCACGCCATCCTTCAGCACGGCGGTGCGCAGCACGATGCAACTGTCCATATTGCCGTCCGGTCCGAAATAGCCGACGCCGCCGGCATAGGCGCCGCGCGTTTCCGGCTCCAGTTCGGCGATGATCTCGCAGGCGCGGACCTTGGGCGCGCCCGACACGGTGCCGGCGGGGAAGCCCGCGAACAGCGCGTCGATCGCATCCTTTTCGGGCGCCAGACGGCCGACCACGTTCGACACGATGTGCATTACATGGCTGTAGAATTCGACCGTATAGCTTTCCGTCACGGTAACGCTGCCGGCGCTGGCGACGCGGCCGACATCGTTACGGCCCAGGTCCAGCAGCATCAGATGCTCGGCCCGTTCCTTGGGATCGTCGAGCAGGCTGGCGCGGTTGGCGGCGTCCTCCACCGCATTCTTGCCGCGCGGGCGGGTGCCGGCGATCGGCCGGATCGTCACTTCGCCATCGCGGGCGCGGACCAGGATTTCCGGGCTCGACCCGATCAGCGCAAAGCCGGGCAGGTCGAGATAATAGAGGAAGGGCGACGGGTTGATCCGGCGCAGTGCGCGATAGAGCGCGATCGGCGGCAGGGTGAACGGGCTGGTGAAGCGCTGCGCCAGCACCACCTGGAAGATGTCGCCTGCGACGATATAGTCCTTGGCGCGGTCGACCATCTGCGCGTAGCGGCCCGGTTCCAACACCGGCGTCACGTCGATCTCGGCAATGTCGGCCGGGGCGGGCACGGCCGGCAGCGGCGCAGCCAGGCGCGCGGCGGTCGCGTCGATCCGCTCCAGCGCCTGCGCGATGGCCTTTTCCGCGTCGGCGGCCTGATCCTTCCATACCGGGGCGACCAGGAACAGGGCGTCGGCCAGGCGATCGAACACCAGGATGACGGTCGGCCGCACGAACAGCATGTCGGGCAGGGCGATGTCGTTGGCGGCCGGGCGGGGCAGCTTTTCGACCAGGCCTACCGTCTCATAGCCGAAATAGCCGACCAGACAGGCGAGTGCGGCTGGCAGGGCGGGGTCCAGATCGGCGCGGCATTCGGCCACGAGTGCGCGCAGCGCCTGCAACGCATCCTGTTCGGCCAGGACGAAGGCGTCGCGATCGGTCGCCCATTGGCGGTTGATCTCGCCCTTTGCCCCCTCGGCGCGATAGACGAGGTCGGGGGCCAGGCCGATCAGGCTGTAGCGGCCACGCACCGCGCCGCCCTCGACCGATTCCAGCAGGAAGTCGCCCCGGTCCGGCTCGAACAGCTTGAGCGCAGCGGAGATCGGCGTGTCGGTGTCGGCAATCTGCCGCCGCCACACCAGGCCCGAACGACCCTGTGCCAGTGCCGCGCGAGCGACGGCCGTGCCGTCCACCATTCCCCCCTGCGCCGCCATCTTACTGCTCGCCGCTGTTGGTGGCGGACAGCGCCTTCTGGGCTTCGGCCACGGCGTTCGCCTTGCGGGTCACGCCCATGTCCTTCTCGATCGCGCGCTCGAACTGGGCGCCATATTCCTCGCCCACGACGTCGCCGAGCTGGGTGCGGACCTGGTTCAGCAATTCGGGCTGACCGGCGGCGTCGCCACGCTTGATGGCGTTCAATTGCACCACGAAGGTGCCGCGATCCTGGCCGATCGGCAGGGTCTTCACGCTGTTGGCGGCCATCGAGAAGAGGATGGCGATTTCCGCCGGCGGGCGCTGCTGGCCGCGCATCAGGTCGGCGCGACGGCCACCCACGACCTGCGGGGCGGGCAGCTTGACGCCGGCCTGGGCCAGCGCATCGGCCAGCTTGGTGCCCTTGGCGACCTTGGCGCGGATGTCCTCGGCCACCTTCTGCGCCTTCTCATAGCCCTGGCTCAGCTTGTACTGCGCCACGACCAGCGGCTTGATCTTGGCGAGCGGCGGCGGGGCGGGGGCGACGATGTCGCCCGGCGCGGCCAGCGCATAGCGCTTGTCGGCGGTGATCGGCACCAGCTGGGCATCATCGTCGGCGCTCATCGCGAAGACGGGGGCCAGCAGCGGCTGCAGGTCGCTGTTGGGCTGATAGGTCTCGTCCTCGACCTGCTTGCCGCTCGACACCAGCAGCGGCGAGGTTTCCAGCTTCAGGCCATTATCCTTCGCGACTTCCTCGAAGGTGCCGCCATTGGCGATCTGATCCTCGATCTTGCCGGTGAAGTCGGTCAGCAGCTGCTTTTCCTTCTGGGTGCGCAGCGTCGCAATGATTTCATCGCGCACCGACGCCAGCGCACGGGCCGGGACATTGTTGAGCGCGGTGACGCGCAGCACGATCCAGCCGAGCGAACCACGGACCGGGCCGACCAGTTCGCCCTGCTTGGCGGCAAAGGCGGCGTCGGCGACCGGCTTGGACGCGGTGGCGGCCAGCGCCTCGCGGCTCTGGTCGGTCAGGGTCGATACGGCCAGGCCCGCACCCTGGGCGGCGGCGGCCAGCGTCTTGCCGGCCTTCACCTGGTCGGCGATTGCCTTGGCGCCCGCCTGGGTCGGCAGCACCAGTTGCTCGACGCTGCGATTTTCCTTGGCGGCATAGGCCGCCTTGTTCTGGTTGTAGGCGGCGGTGATTTCCGCCTCGGTCGGCTGGGCCGCCTGGGCGAAACGCTCGCTGTCGATCACGGCATAGCGGATGCGGCGCTGTTCCGGGATGGTGTAGCGCGCGGCATTCTTCTTGTAGAAATCGGCGACCTGCGCGTCGGTCGGCTCCTTGGCGTCCAGGAAGGCGGCGGCCGGGATCGCGGCGATCGTGCCCTGGCGTTCTTCCAGCAGCAGCGATGCATAGGGCAGCGCCACGCTGTCGGGCAGCTTCACGCCCAGACCGACCGGGGCCAGCAGCTGGCGCTGCAGGATTTCACGGCTGATATCGTCGCGCAGCGACTGTTCGCTGATCCGCTCACGCTGCAGCAGGGCGCGAAAATTATCCTGGCTGAAATTGCCGGCCGCGTCCTGGAAGGCGGGGATCTGCGCGATCTGCGCATCGACCAGCCGCTTGCTGATATGGACGCCCTGATCGCTGGCGAACTGCTTGAGCGTCAGCGCGGCAACCAGCTGGTCGAACACCTGCTTGCCACCACCCTGGGCAAAGAAATCGCCGATCTGCATGCCCGGATTTTCGCGGCGCGCATTTTCGAACACGCGCTGGATGCGGTCCTGCAGCTCGCTCATGCGCAGCTTGGAACCGCCGGCCTTGGCGACGGTGTCGCCGCCGCCCAGGCCGGTCCCGAACTTGCCGCTGGAAATGTCGCCCAGGATGAACGCCGCCGCGATCAACCCCAGAAAGAGGATCGCGAAAAAGGCGCCGAATTTGGAACGGATGAAACTGCGGAAGACAGAGAGCATGAGAATGTCCGGTTTTTATGCGGCGATATGGCGGCCCGCTTTAGGGGCGGATCGACCCGGCGGCAAGTGCGGCCGTGGCGGACGGTCTGGACAAATGCTGCATCGCCGTCCATCGGCTTGATTGCCTGAAAGCGGAACCAGGAGACGCGGTGCATGCCGTGGGGACCCGCTGCGGGCACGTGCAGCAATAATCACAAGGGGACTTGGACCGATGAGCAGGCGCAAGCTGGTGGTCGGCAACTGGAAGATGAACGGGATGCGCGCGCATCTCGACGAGGTGGAGGCGATCGGCAAGCTCGCCGCGCAGCATCCGGCGGTGGAAGTCGGGCTTTGCCTGCCGGCCACGCTGATCATGGCCGGGTCGCAGCTGAGGGGCGCAGCCTTCATCGGCGCCCAGAACTGCCATATGGAACTGAGCGGCGCCTATACCGGCTCGCTGTCGGCCGAGATGCTGATCGAGGCGGGGGCTACCTGGGTCATCACTGGCCATAGCGAACGGCGCGAGACGCGCGGCGAGACAAACGCCGATGTTGCCGCCAAATCGGTCGCCGCCCATGCCGCGGGCATGAAGGTGATCCTGTGCGTGGGCGAAACGCTCGCCGTGCGCGATGCTGGCGATGCCGACGAAGTGGTCACCGCCCAGTTGCTCGCCTCTCTGCCCGAAGGCGCAAGCGCCGACTGGCTGGCCGTTGCCTATGAACCCATCTGGGCGATCGGCACCGGCCGCATCCCGACGCTGGAGGCGATCCAGTCGATGCACGCCACCCTGCGCGCCGCGCTTGCCAGCCGGATCGGCCAGGAACAGGCCGATGCCATGCGCATCCTCTATGGCGGATCGATGAACGGCGACAATGCCGCCGAGATCATCGCCCTGCCGGACGTCGACGGCGGTCTGGTCGGCGGCGCCAGCCTGTCGGCCGCCAAGTTCGAACCGGTGATCGCCGCCGCGGATTGATGCCGAACGCCCTCTCTTCGTGCGGAAGAGGGGGCATTCTGGCCTGATGCGAGTCGGGCTCGTTGCTGGCTGTGCGTTGAAGGGGCTGGCTATCTTCACTCCGTTCGCCCTGAGCGAAGTCGAAGGGCGCTGCTGAGCGAAGGCGAAGCTATTGCCTCGCTCCGCTCGGCCGAGGGCTTCGACTTCGCTCAGCCCGAACGGTTCTTTCACTGTTCAGACTTGATTATATGGGCCATTGCAAGCCATCCGCAGCACCCTCTGCACGCGCCCTCATCCATGCCTTCGTTCATATCGACAGGCTCGCCGGTTGCCCCGGCGGCCCATCATCGCTATGTGCGCGCCAACGCATTCCTTCATTGGACAGAAAAGAACCCGCATGTTCACCTTCCTTCTCGTCGTGCAGGCGATCGTCGCTGCCCTGCTGGTCACCGTCATTCTGATGCAGAAGTCGGAAGGTGGCGGTCTGGGCGTCGGTGGCAGCCCGGCCGGGCTGATGTCGGCGCGCGGCGCGGCGGATTTCCTGACGCGTTCGACCACGATCCTGGCGACCATCTTCGTCCTGCTGTCGATCACCCTGGCGGTCATCGCCTCGGTCCGTCATGCAGGCGGCGACATCGATACCTCGCTGGTCAAGTCGGCCCCCGCCACGCAGGCCCCCGCGCCCGCGACCGGCAACGCCGACCCGCTGGCCGGTGCGGCCAGTGCCGCCGGCAATGGTTCGGCAGCGAACGGCGCAGTTCCGCTCGCTAACTGACCTTTTCGTCGTTCATCGCCATATTTTTTGCGAGCGTGCGGATTCGCGCGCTTGCTCAACTCGTTTGTATAAGGCTAAGCCTCTTCTCCCATGACGCGGTATATTTTCATCACCGGCGGCGTGGTCTCCTCGCTTGGTAAGGGCCTCATGGCCGCATCCTTGGCAGCGCTGTTGCAGGCGCGGGGCTATCGCGTGCGAATCCGGAAATTCGACCCCTATCTCAACGTCGATCCGGGCACGATGTCGCCCTATCAGCATGGCGAAGTCTATGTGACCGACGACGGGGCGGAAACCGACCTCGATCTTGGCCATTATGAACGCTTTACCGGCGTGTCGGCGCGCCAGTCGGACAATGTCACCCAGGGCCGGGTCTATCAGACCATCATCCAGCGCGAACGGCGCGGCGACTATCTGGGCGCGACCGTCCAGGTCATCCCGCACGTCACCGACGAGATCAAGGCGTTCGCCACGGCGGAGACCGACGATCTCGACTTCGTGCTGTGCGAAATCGGCGGCACCGTCGGCGACATCGAATCGCTGCCCTTCATGGAAGCGATTCGCCAGCTCCATAATGATCTTGATCGCGGCCAGTCGATCTTCGTCCACGTGACCCTGGTGCCCTATCTTGCGGCAGCCGGCGAACTGAAGACCAAGCCGACCCAGCATAGCGTGCGCGAGCTGACCTCGCTCGGCATCCAGCCCGACATCCTGCTGTGCCGCGCCGAACATCCGCTGCCCGAAAGCGAGCGCAAGAAGATCGCCCTCTTCTGCAATGTCCGTCCCGAGGCGGTCATTCCGGCGCTCGACGCCAAGAGCATCTATGCCGTGCCCGAGCAATATCATGCCGAGGGTCTCGACAATGAAGTGCTGCGCGCCTTCGGCATCACCGATGCGCCCGCGCCGTCGATGGACCGCTGGACCGACATCATGGATCGTCAGCTCAACCCCGAGGGCGAAGTGACGATCGGCGTGGTCGGCAAATATGTCGGCCTGCTCGACGCCTACAAGTCGCTGCACGAAGCGCTGCACCATGGTGGCCTTGCCAACCGGGTGAAGGTCAACATCAAGTGGATCGACGCCGAACTGTTCGAGAAGGGCGACGACCTCGCCGCCAGCCTCGAACCGATGCACGGCATCCTCGTCCCCGGCGGCTTTGGCGTGCGCGGGTCGGAGGGCAAGATCGCATCGGTCAAGTTCGCGCGCGAACGCGACGTGCCCTTCTTTGGTATCTGTCTTGGCATGCAGATGGCCTGCATCGAAGGCGCGCGGAACACGGCGGGGATCGAGAATGCCTCGACCACCGAGTTCGGCGAAACCAGCGAGCCGGTCGTCGGCCTCATCACCGAATGGATGAGCAAGGAAGGCCTGCAGAAGCGCACCGCCGAGACCGATCTGGGCGGCACCATGCGTCTGGGCGCCTATCCGGCTAAGCTGGCGGGCAACAGCGTCGTCGCCGGCATCTATGGCAGCAAAGACATCAGCGAGCGTCACCGCCACCGCTATGAAGTCAATGCCGGCTATCGCGAACCGCTGGAAAAGGGTGGCCTGATTTTCTCGGGCATGTCGCCGGATGGCACGCTGCCCGAAATCGTCGAGCGGCCCGACCATCCCTGGTTCGTGGGCGTGCAGTTCCACCCGGAACTCAAGTCCAAGCCGTTCGACCCGCACCCGCTGTTCGCCAGCTTCATCGAAGCGGCGGTCAAGCAGAGCCGGTTGGTATAAAGCGTTTTCGAAGTAGGCGGGATCGCCTGCTGACTCGGAAAACGCGCAAAATAAGAACTGGAACAGTCGAACCGATACAATCGGATCGGCTGTTCCAGGATAAACGGGGCCGAAAGGCCCCGTTTATCGTTTCAGCCCTTCGGCGCGTCGAACAGATTGCGATATTGGCGCGGCTGGCAGCGCAGATATTGCGGCGCGGCCTTCACCGAAGCGCCCAAATGCGCGGCCGCGTGCCAGGGCCAGCGCGGATCATAGAGGATGGTGCGGGCGATCGCGATCAGATCGGCGTCGCCGGTGCCGATGATCGCTTCGGCCTGTTCGAAATCGGTGATCAGGCCGACGGCGATCACCGGCATGTCGATCGCCTGCTTGACCGCGCGGGCCAGCGGCACCTGATAGCTCGGCCCCACCGGAATATCCTGGCGCGGGTCTAGGCCGCCGCTCGACACATGGATGGCGCTGCAGCCGCGCGCTTCCAGCGCCTTGGCGAAGGCGATCGTCTGTTCGATGTCCCAGCCGCCATCGACCCAGTCGGTGCCCGACACGCGCATCGTCACCGGCTTGTGCGCGGGCAGGGCCGCGCGCACCGCGTCGAAAATCTCCAGCGGCAGGCGCATCCGCTTTTCCAGGCTGCCGCCATAATCATCGTCGCGCTGGTTGGAGAGCGGCGAGAGGAACTGGTGCAGCAGATAGCCATGGGCGCCATGGAGTTGCACCGCATCGATGCCGATCGCGTCAGCCCGCTTCGCTGCCGCGACGAAGGCATCTCGCAGCCGCTCGATCCCGGCCTGGTCCAGCGCCATCGGCGCGTTGGTGCCCGGCGTGAAGGGCAGGGCGGAGGGGGCGACCGTCTGCCAACCATTGACCGCGTCGGGCGCGATCTGCGCGCCGCCCTTCCATGGCACTTCGGTAGATGCCTTGCGCCCGGCATGGCCGAGCTGAATCGCGATGGGCATGTCGCTATGGCGCCGCACGCCGTCCAGCACACGCTGCATCGCCGCCTGCGTGGCATCATCCCACAGGCCGACATCGGCATGGCTGATCCGCCCCTCGGGCAGCACTGCGGTCGCCTCGATCGTCAGCAACGCCGCGCCCGACAGGGCAAGCTGGCCGAGATGAATGAGGTGCCAGTCGTTCATCTCGCCGTCGACGGCGGAATATTGGCACATCGGCGCGATCACGATGCGGTTGTCGAGGGCAAGGCCGCCGACATCGAAGGGCTGGAACAGCTTGGGAGCGCTCATGCAGGTCTCCAGAAGTGGGAGAGGGAGAGAAGGCCCGCAAGATAGGAAGCCGGCCGGGCGGCCGAAAGGGGGCGTCTCTCGCGGTCGCAAGATGGTCCGGTCTTCAAAATGTCATTAATCGGTCATCGCGGTGCAGCGCTTCGGAAACGCCGCTGTCGCGCAGCTTTCCTAATCGCGACCCCGACCAGAGGGGACTCGATCATGACCAGGATTTTTGCGGCATCCATCAGCCTGTTCGCACTCGCGATCGCCGGCACCGCCCATGCGCAGCAGCCGCTGCCCGAGGAGGATGGCGGCATCGTCGTCACCGGCCAGCGCGCGCAGTTGCAGCGTTCCATCGACCAGAAGCGGGCGGCGCTGGGCATCGTCGATGTGACTGCGTCCGACGATATGGGCCAGCTTCCCGACAAGAATGTGGCCGAAGCGGTCGAGCGCCTGCCCGGCGTCGGCGTCCAATATGACCAGGGCGAGGGACGCTATGTCGCGGTGCGCGGCGTGCCCTCCAGCCTCAACGGCTATACCATCAATGGCTTCGAGATCGGCAATCCCGACGGGCTCGACCGGCGCCTGCCGCTCGACATCCTGTCGGGCCAGCTTTTGAAGCAGGTGGAGGTCGCCAAGGTGAAAACCGCCGACCTGACCGGCCAGGGCATCGGCGCGACCATCAACCTCGTCACCCAGACCGCCTTCGACTTCGACGATCGCTTCATCTTCCAGGCGAACGGGCAGGTCGGCTATCAGGAACTGCGCAAGGGCGACCAGCCGATCAAGGGCGATGTCACCATCGGCACCCGCTTCGGCACGGACGAACAGTTTGGCATCCTGCTGGGCGCCAGCTATTCCGACCGCACCTATACCAGCTATGGCATCTATCCCGATGACTGGACGCCCGACGCCGATGCCGCGCGCGGCGCCGTACCGGTCAACATCAAATATAATGACTATCGCCTCAAGCGTGAGCGGATCGGCGCGGCCGGCTCGTTCGACTGGCGCGGCGAGAGCGTCCAACTCTATGTTCGCGGCATCTATTCCAAATTCTCCGAGGATGAGTATCGCCAGCGCTTCCGGCTCGATTTCTCCGACATCGACTGGGATGCCAATGGGCTGACCGGCATTGCCTCCACCAGCGAGCAGCGTTCCGACCTGCGTCTGGAATATAAGGAAAAGTCGGTCCTGTCCTTCATGGCCGGCGGCACGGCCGCGCTGGCTGACAACTGGTCGCTCGATTTCGGAGCGGCGCGCACCCGCAACGAAGTGATCGAACCCAATCAGCTCTGGCAGTTCCGGGGCAATCCCGGCGCGGTCGCGGTCGATTTTTCGGACAAGCTGTTTAGCGCCGTGCCGGTCGACGGTTATCTCGATCCGTCGGACCTGGGCTTCCGCCAATATTCGGCGCAGGATGAATATGGCCTGGAAAAGACATGGCAGGGCCGGCTCGACCTCACCGGCAAGCTGCCGACGATCGGCCAGAACAGCTTCGTCAAGTTCGGCGCCAATGGCCGCTGGACCGACAAGCGCTTTGATTCCTCCAATGACGTCTATGGGCGCGGCAGCAGCGCCAACCGCTTCACCCTGGATGGCCTGTCTGGCGACACCGTCATCGTGAAGCTGGGCGATGGCCGCAATTATTTCCTCGGCCCGGTGATCGATGCCGACCTTGTCGATGCCTATACCCAGGGCAAGCTGGGCGGCGCGCAGTTCGTGCTCAACGAAGCGACCAGCCTGGCCAATGAAACGCTGAGCGATTTCGACCTCAGCGAGAATGTCTATGCCGGCTATGCCATGGCCAATCTCGACTTTGGCGCGCTGTCGGTCACGGGCGGCCTGCGGGTCGAGCGGACCGAACTGGACATTGACGGCTATCTGCTGGAAGGCGACGTCGTCCGCCCGACGTCGGGCCGCACCCGCTATAGCAACTGGCTGCCCAGCCTGGTGGTGCGCGTGACCCCGTCGCACGACACCGTCTTCCGCCTTGCCTATTCGCGCAGCATCGGCCGGCCCAGCTATGCCGACCTGTCGCCGGGCGGCACCGTCACGGTGGAGGGCGCGGACGAGATCAGCGTGTCGAGCGGCAATCCGGCGCTCAAGCCCTATGTCGCGGACAATCTCGACATGTCGGCCGAATGGTATTTCGCGCCCGGCGGCCTGATCAGCGTCGGCGCCTTCGCCAAGTTCATCCGCAACCCGATCTTCACGCAAAGCTATACCATCAATGACGGCAGCTTTGGCGGCGTTGCCTATGACCGGATCAATTTCAGCCAGACGCTCAACGCCGACAAGGGCGATATCATCGGCCTGGAAGCCGCCTGGCAGCAGCAGTTCACCTTCCTGCCGGGCCTGCTCTCGGGTCTTGGCATGAACCTCAACCTCACCCTGATCGACTCCAGCCTGCGCATGCCCGACCGTGGCACCGTCGCCTTCCCCGAACAGTCCAAGCTGCTCTGGGGCGCGCAGCTCTTCTACCAGAAGGGCGTTGTCGAAGCGTCGGTCGCCTATCATCATACCGGCCGCGCCTTGCTGTCGGCGGGTGATATCCGCCTCAACGACCAGTATAATGACGATCTGCGTCGTCTGGACGCGAAGATCGGGGTGGATGTGACGAAGAATGTGCGCCTCTTTGCCGAAGGGCAGAATCTGACCGACGAGCCGACCCGCCAATATCAGGGCGGCGTGCGCGACTGGGTGATCCAGAATGAACGCTATGGTCGCACCTTCTACGTCGGGGCCTCGGTCAAATGGTAAGGGCGCTGCTTGTCGGAACCGCGCTGCTGGCACTGGCCGGCGCGGCGGTCGCGCAGCAGGCGACGGAGGCCCCGTCGCCGCCGCCATCTCCCGTCAGCATGCGGATCAAGGCATCGGAGGCGCATCAGGGCGCAGCCTCCGACGGCACTTATGTCTATGCGATCGATAATGACCGGATCGGCAAATATCGCATCGCCGACGGCCGGCGCGTGGCGCAGTGGCAGGGGGAGCGCCGCCTTTATCCGCACATGAACAGTTGCACCGTGGTCGGCGTCGAACTGGTCTGCGCCGCGTCCAACTATCCGGCCGTGCCGCAGACCAGCGCGGTCGAGATTTTCGATACGAAGACGCTGAAACATGTCCGCAGCGTCAGTCTGGGCTTTGGCCCCGGATCGCTGACCGTCATGGATCGGCATGCCGGCAAATGGTGGGCGGTCTTCGCCAATTATGAGGGCAAGGGCGGCGAGCCGGGGCGCGACTATCGCTATACGCTGCTGGTGCGGATGGACGACGCCTTCCGGGCGGAGGCAAGCTGGGCCTTCCCGGCCGATGTGCTGAGCCGCTTTGCGCCGAAAAGCTGCTCGGGCCTCAGCTGGGGCGCCGACGGGCTGATCTATGCCACCGGTCATGACCGGCCCGAAGTCTATGCGCTGAAACTGCTCGAGGCGGGATCGGTGCTGGAGCATGTCGGCACGATCGGCATTGCCACCCCCGGCCAGGCGATCGACTGGGATCCCAAGGCGCCCCGGCGCCTCTGGTCGATCGGCCGGGGTGCTGGCGAGATGGTGGCGAGCGAAATGCCGCCGGTCCGATAGGGCGGCTCAGCGCACCTTGAGCCCCAGTTCGGCGAGCAGTTCGCCGGCCTGGTCGCGCGAGATGGTGGCGCCGCGAAAGCGGCTGGCATCGCCCAGATGGACGCCGCCTATGTCCGCGCCGCGCAGGTCGGCGCCCTCGAACCGGGCACCGTCCAGCATCGCCTCGCGCAGGCTGCAGCCCTCGAAACTGGTCATGCGGAAATCGCATTTGCGCAGGTCTGCCTGCGAGAAATCGATGCGGCTCAGCCGTTGCTTGCGGAAGGACAGGCCGGGCAGGCGCGCGTCGATCAGCAGGCATTCCGCCATGTCGACCTCCAGCGCGCGCAGGTCCGACAGGTCGGCGCCGGTCAGCTTGCACTGGGCCAGCCGGGCGCCCTCCAGCCGCGCCCGCCGCAGCACGGCATTGTTGAAATCGCATCCGGTCAGCACCGCGTCGCTGAGGTCGCAGCCGGTGAAATTCGCGCCGCAGCCCCGGCAGCCCTGCCAGCGCGTGCGCTCCAGCATGGCGCCGGCCAGATCGGCATTGCGCAGGTTGCAGCGCTCGAACTGCCAGCCGGTAAGGTCGAGCTGCGTCAGTTCCGCCGCCTCCAGATCGCAGTCGATCAGGACGTGGGGCGTGCCCGCCAGGGCAATGATGTCGGCGCGCGCCAGTTGCTGCCCGGTACGCGCGGGCAGGGCATCCATGTCGGTCATGCCGCTATCTATGCCTTGGGCGTCAGCTTGAGCAGGCGGCCCTGCGACTTGCCGCCATCCTCCAGCAGCCACAGCGCGCCGTCCGGCCCCTGTTCGACCTCGCGGATGCGCGCGCCCATGTCCCACTGGTCGGCCTTTTCCGCATCCTCGCCGTCCAGCTTCACCCGCACCAGCGACTGGCTCGACAGGCCGCCGATGAACAGCGATCCCTTCCATTGCGGGAACAGGTCGCCCGAATAATAGATCAGGCCGCCCGGCGAGATCACCGGATTCCACCAGACCTTCGGCGCCTCATAGCCGTCGCCGGGCTTGTGATCGGGAATGTCGCGGCCGTCATAATGGCTGCCGTTCGACGCCTTGGGCCAGCCATAGTTGAGGCCGGGCTTGATCAGGTTGACCTCGTCGCCGCCCTGCGGTCCCATTTCCTGTTCCCACAGGCGCCCGTCCTTGTCGAAGGCGATGCCCAGCAGATTGCGATGGCCATAGGACCAGACCGCCGGGTTGAAGCCCTTGGCGCTGAGCGGATTGCCCGCCGCCGGCGTGCCGTCGAGGTTCAGGCGCAGCACCTTGCCCAGGGTCGATTTGGGGTCCTGTGCCGGGTCGAACTTCTGTCGCTCGCCATTGGTGAAGAAGAGATATTTGCCGTCCGGCGAGAAAGCGATGCGGCCCGAATAATGGCCATTGCCCTCGACATAGTCGCTGGCGCGGAAAATGACCTTCACGTCCGCCAGCCTGGTCGTGCCGTCGCTCGCCTGGTCGAAGATGCCGGTGGCGAGCGCCACGCCCTTGCCGCCGGCACGATCGCCTTGGCCGACCTCGGAAAAGCTGAAATAGACTTTCTTGTCCTGCGCGAATGTCGGGGAGGGGACGATGTCCATCAGCGCGCCCTGACCTGCGCTATCGACCTTGGGGATGCCGGCGACCGGGATCTTGGTGCCGTTCTTCGGATCGAACAGAATCATCTCACCGGCCTTTTCGGTGATCAGCATCCGCCCGTCGGGCAGGAAGGTCATCGCCCAGGGTGATTCGAAATCGGCAATCACCGATGTCTTGAACGGCTTTTCCCCAGCGGTCGCACCGGCATTCTGGCCGGTCGCATTGTCCGCCGAACAGGCCAGCAGGGCGAGGGGGAGAGTGACGGCCATCACGCGCAGCATGGGAAACTCCTGTTATAATATTCGCGGGGGGAAAGCCGATTTTTCGGCGGGGGGTTCCATGCCCGCATCCTCCACCGGATGCGGGCATGGATGCAAGCCTCATCGGCGATCAGCCGATTTCTTAAGCTTCTGCCGCTAGAGAACTGAGCGGCAAGAGGGGGAATATGGTGCTGCACGGCGTATCGGATTTCGATGCTGCGTGCGCGCAGGCAGGCGCCTTGCGCGTCGAGCCGCTATGCCTTGCCGACGCGCTGGAATCGACCGCGCTGGCCCGCGCCTGGGAAAGGCTGGAGGCGCGCGCCGACTGGCCGACCCAGACCCGCCTGTTCGCGGCCACGCTGAACGATCGGATTGCCGCCGGGCCGAGCCGCATCATGACGGTTTGGGCTGGCGCCGATCTGGTCGCGCTGCTGCCGCTGTGCCGCGATGGTGGCGCACTGGCCCGCTGGCGGATGATCGGCGCGCGCGAGACCTATGAACCTGGCGACTTGCTGTGCAACGGGACGGCGGCGGCAGATGCGCTGGCCGGCGCGATCGCGCGTTTGCCGCATCCCTTGCTGCTCGATCGCATTTCGGCCGGGTCGCCCTTGATCCCCGCACTGGCGCGGGCGGTGCGGCGGCGCGGGCGGCTGGTCGTGCGACCGGCCATGGCCTGTCCCCATATCGCGCTGGATGAGGGGTGGCGCGACCCGGAAAGCCGCTTCAACGCCGGTCGCCGCTCCGATTTCCGTCGTGCCCGGCGCAAGGCGGAAGGGTGTGGCATGCTCCAATGCGAGACGCTGGCGCCGGATGCCGACAATTTCGATGCCTTGTTCGACGAGGCCGTCGCGGTCGAGGCGCAGGGCTGGAAGAGCGAGGCCGGCACCGCCATCGCCACCGACCCGCGCCAGGCGGCGATCTTCCGCGCCTTCTTCCGCGCGGTGGCGCAGCGCGGCGACCTGCGCATCTCCTTCCTGCGGATTGATGGCCGCGCCATCTCGATGCAGATGGCGGTGCTGTGGAACGGCCGCTACTGGCTGTTCAAGATCGGCCATGACGCGGCCTTCAACGCCTGTTCGCCGGGCGGGCTGCTGATGCTCCATGCCATCGGCTGGGCGGCGCAGGCGCGGCTGCACAGTTTCGAATTTCTCGGCGTTGCCGAACCCTGGATTCGCAAGCTCTGGACCCAGACGGAGCATGACTGCGTCCAGTTGCGCACCTATCCCTATAATCTGCGCGGCGCGGCGGCCTTTGCGGCGGACGCTATTGTCTGGTCGCGGCAACGGCTGTGGCGGCGGTGAAAGGCGGGGCCGCCTGGCGCCTGTTGCGGGACACGCGTTATGCCCTGCCCGGCGCGCTGGGGCGGGTCATCCCGGCACCCGACGCCCCCCATGCGGTGGCGATCGCCCGGCAACAGGCCCGCGCCGGCGCTGCCACCACGATCGGCTATTTCGAAGGGGCGGGGGGGGATCCCTCGTCGATCATGGCCGCCTATGCGCGGGTGGCACAGCGGGCGCGCGGCCTTGACCTCAGCCTGTCGGTAAAGGCGCCGCCGCTGCGTTTCGATCCGGTCAGCCTGCGCGAACTGGCGCAGATTGCGCGCCAGTCCGGCCTGTCGCTGGTGTTCGACGCCCATGGCCCGCAGGATGCGGACGAGACGCTGGCGGCGGTCGAACGGCTGCTGCCCGACTTTCCCGATACCGGCATCGTCCTGCCCGCCCGCTGGCAGCGCAGCGTGGCCGATGCGGCCCGGCTGCGCGACAGCAGCGCGCCGGTCCGGCTCGTGCGCGGTGAATGGCCCGACCCGGCGGGCGATGCCGTCGATCCCGATGCCGCTTATCTGACGCTGGTCGAAGCGCTGGCCGGCCGCGCGGCACCGGTCGCGATCGCCACCCATCGCCCCGCGCTGGCCGACCGGGCGCTGGCCCTGCTGCGCAACGCCGGCACGCCGTGCAGCCTGGAGCAGTTGCGGGGCCTGCCGGGCCGTCGTTGCCGGGCGGTGGCGCGGGGGCAGGGGGTGCCGGTGCGCCTCTATGTGCCGTTCGGTCCCGGCTGGATTCCCTATGCGCTGGACCGGGCGCTGGCCCGGCCCTATCTGCTGGCGTGGCTGTGGCGCGACTGGACGGGCCGCGCAGACCCCTGAAATAGCGCATTTTACGAAAGATGTTGCAGGTCATTGGCAACCTGCCTATATGGATATTGCTTCCTTACATCGTCACACATGTCAGGGTCGCAGGCACCAAGCCTGCGGCGGCAACAAGCAGCTATATATTTCTGGCCTATCTGATTTCTGGAGTATCCATGGCGGACATCGCCGAACTGACCGCATTGATCGAGCCCGAGGTAAAGGCCCTGGGGTTCGACCTCGTGCGCATCAAGCTGTTCGGATCGGGCGACGAATATACGCTGCAGATCATGGCCGAAGACCCGAAGACCAAGCAGTTGGTCATCGAGGATTGCGCCGCGATCTCGCGCCGCCTGTCCGACGTGATGGATGAAGTCGACCCGATCGAGGAAGCCTATCGTCTGGAAGTCAGTTCGCCCGGTATCGACCGGCCGCTGACCCGCTTGCACGATTTTCTCGAATGGGCGGGCCATGAAGCGAAAATTTCCGCGACCGAAGTGGTCGAGGGGCGCAAGAGCTTCCGTGGCATCCTCAAGGGCGTCGAGGGTGAGGATATCCTGTTCCAGGATGCTAAGGCCGGCGACGTCACCATCCCGTTCGCGCTGGTCGGCGATGCCAAGCTGATGCTGACCGATGCACTGATTTCTGCTACCATGCCGCTCTCCTCCGATGGGGCGGACGAGTTCGAAACCGAGGAATAAGGGTTTTATCGTCATGGCCAACGCCATTTCCGCCAATAAGGCCGAGCTGATCGCGATCGCCAACAGCGTCGCCAGCGAGAAGATGATCGACAAGGCGATCGTCATCGAGGCGATGGAAGATGCGATCCAGCGCGCCGCCCGTGCCCGTTACGGCGCCGAGAATGACATCCGTGCCAAGCTGGACCCGGACAGCGGCGACCTGCGCCTGTGGCGCGTCGTCGAGGTCGTCGAGGTGGTCGAGGATTATTTCAAGCAGGTGGACCTCAAGCAGGCCGCCAAGCTGAAGAAGGACGCCGTGGTCGGCGACTTCATCGTCGATCCGCTGCCCGCGATCGATCTGGGCCGTATCGACGCCCAGTCGGCCAAGCAGGTGATCTTCCAGAAGGTCCGCGACGCCGAGCGCGAGCGCCAGTTCGACGAGTTCAAGGACCGCGTGGGTGAAATCATCACCGGCGTCGTCAAGTCGGTCGAATTCGGCCATGTCGTCGTCAATCTGGGCCGCGCCGAAGGCGTGATCCGCCGCGACCAGCAGATCCCGCGCGAAGTGGTTCGCGTCGGCGACCGCATCCGGTCGGTCGTGCTGAACGTGCGCCGCGAAAATCGCGGTCCGCAGATCTTCCTCAGCCGCGCGCACCCCGAATTCATGAAGAAGCTGTTCGCGCAGGAAGTGCCCGAAATCTATGATGGCGTCATCACCATCATGGCCGCCGCCCGCGATCCGGGCTCGCGCGCCAAGATCGGCGTCATCAGCCGTGACAGCAGCATCGATCCGGTCGGCGCCTGCGTCGGCATGAAGGGTAGCCGCGTCCAGGCCGTCGTGCAGGAAATGCAGGGCGAAAAGATCGACATCATCCCCTGGTCGGAAGATACCGCGACTTTCGTCGTCAACGCGCTGCAGCCGGCCCAGGTCGCCCGCGTCGTCATCGACGAGGAAGAAGAGCGCATCGAAGTCGTCGTTCCCGACGATCAGCTGTCGCTCGCCATCGGTCGCCGCGGCCAGAATGTCCGCCTCGCTAGCCAGCTGACCGGCAAGGCGATCGACATCATGACCGAGGCCGACGCCAGCGAGAAGCGCCAGAAGGAATTCGTCAGCCGTTCGGAAATGTTCCAGAACGAACTGGACGTCGACGAGACGCTGTCGCAGCTGCTGGTCGCCGAAGGCTTTGGCGAGCTGGAAGAAGTCGCCTATGTCAGCGTCGAGGAACTGGCCGGGATCGAAGGTTTCGACGAGGACCTGGCTGCCGAGCTGCAGAGCCGTGCGCAGGAAGCGCTCGACCGTCGCGAACAGGCCGCCCGTGAAGAGCGTCAGGCGCTGGGCGTCGAGGACGCGCTGGCCGACATGCCGCACCTCACCGAAGCGATGCTGGTCACGCTCGGCAAGGCCGGCGTCAAGACGCTCGACGATCTCGCCGATCTGGCCACCGATGAACTGGTGCAGAAGAAGCGCGTCGACCAGCGTCGTCGCAAGTCGGACAGCGGCAATGAGGACAAGGGCGGCATCCTGGCCGCCTATGGTCTGACCGATGAGCAGGGCAATGAGATCATCATGGCCGCCCGCGCCCACTGGTTCGAAGGCGAGGAAGCGTAAGCCAAGATGCCTTTCGTCGACATCCGCCTGGCCGGTAGCGCGACTCGCGAGCAGAAAGCCGCGATCGTTGCTGACGTCACCCAGTCGCTCGTGGAGCGGCTGGGAAAGCCGGCGGCTGCCGTCCAGATCGTGATCTCGGAAGTCTCGACCGAAAATTATGCGGCCGGCGGTCAGTTGATCGCCGACCGCGCAATTTCTCCAAACAGGGAGGACGCCAATGCTGCGGACACTCCCCGATGAGAGAATAAGCCTACTCGACAGCGTTGGTCTTGCCCTTTTGTCCGTTTTGGCGGAGGGGCGCGCATGACCGAACGCAAATGCATATTGAGCGGCGACCGCGCCGATCCCGAAACGCTGATCCGCCTGGCCATCGGCCCTGAAGGGCAGGTGATGCCCGACGTCCGCGCCAAGGCGCCGGGCCGGGGCGCCTGGATCGGCGTGTCGCGGGCCGAACTGGAAACGGCGCTGGCCAAGGGCAAGCTCAAGGGGGCGCTCGCCCGCGCCTTCAAGGAAGGCGCTCTTGAAATTCCCGACAATCTTCCCGATCTGGTGGAGGCCGGGCTGCGGCAGGATCTGCTCAGCCGCCTGGGGCTGGAGGCTCGCGCCTCCATGCTGCTGACCGGATCGGAAAAGATCGACGTCGCATGCCGCAAGGGCATGGTGAAAATGCTGCTCCATGCCGCCGATGCGGGCACGGACGGCAATCGAAAACTGGACCAGGCCTTGCGCGTGGGACAGGAAGCGGAAGGCACGGATCTTGCGGGCATCGTCTTGCCTGTGGACCGGCACGCCCTATCTATGGCAATGGGGCGCGACAATGTCGTCCATATCGCGGTGACCGACTCGCGGGCGACAGTGCGCCTGCGTGCGGCTCTGGGCCGCTTGGAAAGCTATCTGGGATGCGCTACCGGGGCGCCGGTGCATGGGGAGCAGGACTCCGCCGATGCGCAGGCGCATGAGGCTGCATGGAATGATGCGTCGGCGGCTGCGCCGGCTGATGATGATGTGAAGGGTTAAACATAGTCGATGAGTGACAGCAACGAAGACAAGCCGGTTCTGGGCCGCAAGCCGCTGGGGATCAAGCGCACGGTCGAGTCCGGTCAGGTGCAGCAGCAGTTCAGCCATGGCCGCAAGAACACGGTCGTGGTTGAGGTGAAGCGGCGCCGCGTCCCCATGGGCAAGCCGGGTGAAAGCACCGGCGCTGCGCCCGCTGCTGCGCCCCAGGCTGATCCGACGCCGGCCGCGCCCGCAGCGCCGGCCGCACCCC